>JAUPLM010000391.1 GCA_030836965.1 Thermodesulfobacteriota bacterium
ACAGCGCCTGCCGCGACTCTTCCGACCGTCTCCCTTGCCGAAGCCCGTCCGCCGCCCCTCCAGTCCCTTATTCCGTATTTTGCCTGGTAAGTCATATCACCGTGCCCCGGCCGGAAAAGATCCGCATATTTTTCGTACGATTCCGGATGAGCGTCGCTGTTTTTTATCATTATCATGACAGGAGTCCCGGTTGTCATCCCTTTAAATACGCCCGACATAATAACCGCTCTGTCCGGTTCAATTCTTGATGTGCTTGCCGCCGATCCTCCGGGCTTCCGCCTGTCCAGGAATGCCTGTATATCCGATTCATCTAAAGGTAGTTTCGGCGGACATCCGTCTATTACGACGCCCACGGCCTCCCCGTGGGATTCTCCCCAGGTAGTTATTCTGAACAATGTTCCGAACGAGTTTCCCGGCATTATGGTTTTTCCTCTGCAGTTTCAATCAGTTTTATAATATCACGGCATAAATCGCTTATACCAAGATTATCCGTATCAATATAAAAATCCATCGCCTCTTCATAAATATGATTCCGGGCCTGAAGTATATCATCGATCTCGCCGATTGTTCCTTTTCCGGTCAGGGCAGGTCTGAAATTTTTCGTCCCGGGATCTTTTTCCATTCTTCCTTTTATTGTCAAGGGTGTTGCTCTGAGCCAGATAACAATTCCGGTTTCCTTCATATACTTCACATTATCGCCGTCAAGAACGGCTCCTCCGCCTGTAGCGACAATCTGCTTTTCAAGAGCGGAAAATTCCCTGATGATATTTTTCTCGATTCTCCGGAATTCTTCCCATCCTGATGTTTCAACAATTTCAGAAATTGATCTTTGGGAGCGGTTTACAAGCTCAACATCGGTGTCCGTGAATTTCATATTCAGTTTGGCGGCAAGAAGCTTTCCGACAGAGCTCTTTCCTGTACACCGGTATCCTATAATATATATGTTCATACCTGCTTCAGCCTGTCTGACTGCGAGATCGTTGCGCAACACATCCTTTGTGGCCGGCATAGGCAATCGGTTGTGCCGGTTAGCATGAAATTATTATGAAACATGACAACGCTCCCTGATCGTCGACAAAAAGACACAGGCAGAAACGAAATAACGGCTTCATGGATTATATATCAATCGGGTCTGTTCAGCTCTGATTGGAGTCCGCCTCAGGCGGACTGCCGTTGGCGAAGTCTTTAATGCGATCTTGCTAAACGGCACAACCGGTTGTCTATGCCGGTTCTCTAATAGGATTTATACAAAGGTCCCGCGGCCGAGAGTCTCAAGAACTTTCCAGAAATCCGGAAAAGACTTTTCGACACATTTTTCATCTTTTATGAATATACCGGGAACCTTAAGCCCCGCAATCGCAAAACTCATGGCGATTCTGTGGTCGTTATATGTATCGATTTCAGCCCCCCTGGGTATTCCTCCCTTAATGACAAGGTCCTTACCGGTGCACTTCGCCTCTATGCCCGTTTTTGAAAGTTCATTTACGACAGCGGACAAACGGTCACTCTCTTTTTCTTTCAGATGACCGACATTCTTTATAACAGTGACTCCTTTTGCAAAAGATGCCGCAACGGCAAGGGTTGGAACCATGTCGGGCATATCCGACATATCCGCATCGATCCCCGAAAGAGATCCTCCTTTTACCGAAATGCCGTCTTTTTCAAATACTATTTCACAACCCATCCTCTCAAGCAACCCGGTTATCCTGAGATCTCCCTGGTGCGATTCTTTTACAATCCCCCTGACTTTGATTTCAGCCCCTGTAACTGCGGCGGCAGCCCAGAAATATCCCGCCTGAGAACAGTCCGGCTCAACGTAATGATCCCCGGCGCTGTAACACCCGCGTCCTTCAACTCTGAAGCTCAAATATCCGTCACGTTTTACCTCAACTCCTGATTTTGCCATTATCTCGATTGTCATATCTATATACGGTTTTGAAACCGGACCTTCTATGACTTTTATTTCCACACCCTCATCCGTGTAAGGAGCTATTAAAAGGAGAGAAGAGAGAAACTGGCTGCTTAAACCGCATTTCAGCCTGATCCGTCCTCCCCGTATAGTCCCGCCTTCTATCAAAACAGGCGGGCATCCGTTATTATTAAGTGACCGGGCATTAGCTCCAAGACCTCTTAAACCATCCAGCAGATCCTCAATCGGACGTGCTGACATGCGGCTGGTCCCGGACAGAGTATACTCACCCCTGCCAAGCGCGGCAACGCCGGTCAGCAGGCGCATGGATGTCCCGGAATTACCGAGAAAAACAGGTTCTTTGCAGGTTTTAAGAATCCCGCTTGTCCCGTGAACTTTTATTTCCGTTATAAGATCATCTATCCTGACGCCCATTTTCCGCAAAGCTTCAAGAGTAAGCAGAGTATCTTCACTTCTGAGGCAGTTCTTCAACGTGCAGATTCCGTTCGAGAGCGCCGAAGCTATAAGTAGCCGGTGTGTATAGCTCTTCGATCCCGGAACATTTACTTCGCCCCGGTGAATGATTCTTGGGATTATCTCTACCATGCCTTTACCTGTTATTATTTTTCCCGTTCAATCAGAGCATCGAGAACCGCTCTTTTCATGATATCCACCGGAGCTTTTATTCCGGTCCACAATTCGAACTGGAACGCCCCCTGGTGAACGAACATGGAAACACCGTCAACAATAATGCAGCCCGCCTTTTCAGCTTCCGACAACAAACGGGTTTTCAACGGATTATAGACGATGTCCATCACAACCATACCCTTTACGAGGTATTTTCTTTCTATCGGCATTCCATCGTTATCAGGCGTCATTCCGACAGGCGTTGCATTTATCAGAATATCACAACGCATGCCGCCGATATCGTTTAACGGGCGGTAATCCGCGGTGAGATCTCCCGCAAGCCTTTTCCCTTTATCCGGGTCACGGCTTATGACGGTTACTCTTCCGCCTTCTTTCTTTATGCAGAATCCTACAGCGCGGGCGGCTCCGCCTGCTCCGATGACGGCAATCTTCTTTCCTTTGATCACGGTTTTTTCAGACAAAGATTTTTTCGCGCCGAGGCCGTCTGAGTTATATCCCTTGAGAGACCCGCCGTTATTTGTTATCGTATTTACCGCACCGATTTTAGAGGCGATATAATCAACTTCATCCAGATACTTCATTACCTCTATCTTATGCGGAATTGTTATACTCGCACCTTTTATACCGAGAGTTCTTACCGAGAAAAGCGCGTTCTTTATATTTTTCACGCCAAAGGCGAGGTAAATACCCTTGAAGCCGGTAACTTCAAATGCCCTGTTATGCATGACAGGGCTTAATGTATGGGATACCGGATCTCCGAAAACGGCATAAACCGAACTATTTGAGTCGAATATCATACTATGCTTCTATCTCTAATTTTTTATTTAACCGACCCGGATACGCCTTCACTTGCCATCGGGTATGATCCGAGACATTTCAGGAAAAGGCATAATTTTTTCATTTTCTTTATTGTCGCGGCGAGAATCTTATCTTCAACATGTCCTTCAAGATCAACGAAGAAAAAATAACTCCAGTTTTCATGTTTTGTGGGCCGCGACTCAAGCTTGACCATGTTTATTCCTGCCTCGGCAACCGGCTTTAATGCCCTGTACAAAGCTCCCGGGACATGAGATGTTACAAACATTATGGATGTCTTATCCGAACCTGTTCTTCTTATATCATCTTTTCCGATAACAAGAAACCGCGTTGTGTTCCGCGATATATCTTCAATCTTTGAAGCTGCTGCCTGAAGATTATAAATATGCGCCGCCTTACTGCTTGCAATAGCAGCCGAGCGCGGATCATTTGATGCCTTTCGTGCGGCATGCGCAGTGCTGTCGCATTCCACAAGCACGGCTCCGGGAAGCTTCTTCTGAACCCACTTCCTGCACTGGGCGAATGCCTGAGGATGCGAATAAACCGTTTCTATCTCATCCAGAGCTTCGGTCTTCGACAGAAGATCGTGGGATATAGGTTGATATGATTCAGCGCATATTTTCAAATCCGATTCAAAAAAAAGGTCGAGAGTATAGTTAACCGAGCCTTCGATGGAGTTTTCAACAGGGACGACACCGTAATGGCAGGCACCCTTCTCCACTTCGCAGAATATGTCTCTTATTGTCATTTGCGGCACATAATTGACGGACTGTCCGAAGTAATTTATAGCCGCTATATGCGTGAAAGTAGCCTCAGGCCCAAGATAAGCAACGGAATGGTTCTTCTGGATTTCACGCGATGCCGCAATTATCTCGGCAAACACGTGATGAAGCGCGCTTTTGCTCAGCGGCCCCTCATTGAGTATGTTGAGTCTTTGTATCAGAGTGCTTTCGCGCGCGATATCAAGCACTCTGCTTCCTTTTTCCGCTTTCATCCTGCCTATCTCCCCGGCAAGAAGAAGCCGTCTGTTTATCAATTCCAGTATCTTTTCATCAATCTCATCGATGGAATGCCGGAGATCGGTAATTCCTGCCTGTGCGTATTTTGATTTTGTTTTTTTATTTATATTCATAATTATTATACCTGGTTTTCCACCCGGTTAGTTTCCGGTTCTTCTATTTCTCCTCTATAGATTCATCTATCTTGTAGCCGAAATGTCTCCCGGTCTCCTCCGTAGCGACGAGGACCTTATCTCCCTGCTTCAGGTTTATGACGGAGACAGGCGTCCCGTCAGGGCTTGTCAGTCTTATTGTTTCGGCATTCTGAAGAATCGTGGTAATCTGCCTGCCGCCGGCCAGAGCCTTTACAAGCAAAAGGGGGCGCTTTTCTATTTTCAGCCTCCCAATGATAACGTCAGTCATATTCCCATTATAATCCGTAATAATAACCTGATCGCCGGCTGATAGCTCGGACAGATATCTCGTCTTTCCTCCGGGAACTCTTGTGTAGGCATGAACAGCTCCTGCATTGATCCTGAAAGGTCTTGGCGATACATACGGGTTTTCAACCGTTTCGGCATGAACAAGAAAGAGCGCGCTGCTGCTGTTGCCGACCAGCATACCCTGACCCTGCACCATTGATGTGCATGTATCAACGCATACCCTGTCTCCCATACCTGAAGGAATGATTTCCAGAATCTCGGCAACCTGAAGCGGCACTACCCCGGCCTCAGAATTTACAAGCGATAAAGTTTTTTTCAATTCCGCAGTATCTCCGGAATCAAAAAGTATATGCTTCACACCCTTTTCAAGAATTCCGAATACCGTGCAGGCCTCCTGATAACTGTGAACCTGAGCAATCACATCAGCGCCTTTTGCAATAAGGTTTTCAAGGGGAATCACCGTCCAGTCGCTGCATTGAAGAATTACTTTCCTGCTCATGCAGAGTTTTAATATTTCATCATCGTCGTTACCGCTTTTTATTGTATAAAAGACGACATCTTTTCCGGTTTTCAAATCCCCGTCTTCCGAAATCGTCTGAATTTTTCCGAGCCCCTTGACTTTTTCCGGATATCCTTTCGGAACAACGACTCCGTCGGCGCCGCCTTCAAGGGCGGTGATAACGATATCCTTGTCCCATGGATCAGCTTTCACCCATATTTTTCTCATTCCATCATCCTTTATATTTACAAAAACAGCAAACCATAACAGCACTGAGGTGCCGGAATTTCAGGCTTTGTTTTAAACCATCATGATTGATCCGCCGGGTAAAAGTTTGCGCAACAGCCCGGGTTGCGTTACCGATAAAACTAATCAAGGATTTTAAGCGCCTCTTCCACGTTCGCACCGTCATGAACTATTGCCGATATAGCCTGCACCATCCCGGTCGGATTCTTATGCTGGAACACATTGCGGCCGATCGAAGCTCCGGCTCCTCCCGCATCTATCGCGCCTCTGACCATTTCAAGTATCTCCCTGTCTGAATCCATTATCGGGCCTCCTGCAATCACAACCGGAATCGAACACCCGCGCACCACTTCCTTGAAAGTTTCAACTGAACCGGTATAGGATACTTTGACAATATCCGCCCCCATCTCATTTCCAACACGGGCGGCATGTTTGATTACATTTACATCATAGTCGTCTTTAATCTTTTCTCCTCTCGGATATATCATGGCAAGAAGCGGCATGCCCCAGGTCTTTGCTTCATAACTGACCATTCCGAGATCTCTCAGCATCTCCTTCTCACCGCCGTTTCCGAGATTAACATGGATGGAAACGGCATCTGCGCCTATTTTGACAGCCTCCTCGACCGAACAGACCAGCGTTTTTGCGTTCGGATAAGGAGAAAGACTTGTTGAAGCCGAAAGGTGTATGATAAGCCCTATGTCCCTGCCTTTTCTTCTGTGCCCGGCTCCTACAAGTCCTTTATGCTCTACTATTGCATTCGCACCGCCGTCGGCGACCATCTGAACCGCGCGTTTCATATCCTCAAGACCGGAAATCGGTCCGAGGGAAATGCCGTGGTCCATCGGGACAATAACTGTCCTGCCCGTATTGCGGTTGATAATACGCTCTATCCTGATCTGCTTGCCTATAATCGTCATCTGCAATCCCTCCCTGAATAATGCAAAAAGGCCGTGAAGATCTTCTCCCCACGGCCTTTAAAACTAAAAAAGCCGTGGGTTCCAGGAACCACCCATGGCTTTTTGCGTTTAGTATGTAATTACCTCAACGCACCACAGGCAGCCCGGTGCTAAAGTAATAATAAAAACCGAAAAAGCTGCCTGTGAATTTATTCATCTCGTTTAATTTAGTCCTTTTTTCTTCTCTTGCCAAAATTAATTATGATTTTTTTTATATTGCCGTCATTCGCATGTCAAGTACTTTTTTATTAATCCTCAAAAACCTTTCCTTCTCCGGGATAAATCCTGCGCTGATCAATTTCGGTCGGATTCGGATTTTCAGGCCATTTCCCATACTGAGGTTCCGGCCCTTCAAGAGTGGCCAGGGAAGGATTTCTATCTTTCATTTTGGGATTTCTTCTGACATCAACACCTGAAACAGGCGCACTGAATTCTATCGGTATATTGTTCGGATCAAAAGTATATACAGAATGAATAAATCCGTGATCCATCACCTCCGAAACCCATATACCGGTTGCTTCCAGCCTGTCCTTTATTTCCCAGAGATTATCATCGCTTTCAACACCGAACGAAATATGGTCGAATGCAAAAGGGCCTTTGACCGGGACACCGTGGTCTTTTTCGGGAATATTTTCAACACCATCCCATTCGAAAAAGGCTATCATATCTTTTTCCGAGATCTCAAAAAAATAATGGCGGTAACCGGTTCGGCCAAGACCTGCCACAAGCCTCATTTTAAGCAGGTCACGCCAGAAACGTATTGTTGTATCCATATCTCTTGTCACCATCGCAAGATGATTGATTCCCGTATATCTGAACATTTTCCCTCACAAACCTTATTATATCCGGTTTTGGATGAAGCCGCAGCTATTCGCCGCGAATCATGATAAGCAGCATTTTAAAACGCTCAACCGCGTTAAGCGCATGAGGAATACCGGCCGGCATAATGATCATATCTCCGGTCGTAACCGTTTTAGGTTCCCCGCCGATGAGGATCTCCGCCTTGCCGTCAAGGATATAGACCACGGCATCGTAAGGCGAGGTGTGTTCGGTGAGACCCTGTCCATGGTCAAATGAAAAGAGTGTAAGATTGCCGACATTTTTCTTAAGCAGCGTTTTGCTGACCAC
>JAUPLM010000392.1 GCA_030836965.1 Thermodesulfobacteriota bacterium
AGGAGCGCGGCTGATTTGTCCGATTCATTATGATTTTATAGTACTACAAGGGTTCAAGGGGTCCAGGATTCAAGGGTTCGAAGAAAGAATGGATGCTGTTTTCACTTGACCCCTTGAACCCTCGAATCCTTGAACACTAAAGCCATCGGCTTCAGCCGATGGTAGATATCTTAAAGGGAGAGATGGCATGAATGATAAAATTAAGAAAATAGTTCTCGCCTATTCAGGGGGGCTTGATACATCAGTAATACTGAAATGGCTCGTTGAAACATACAAGTGTGAAGTCATCACCTTTTCCGCCGATCTCGGGCAGGAGGAGGAGCTTGATTACATAGAAGAGAAGGCAAAAAAGACCGGCGCAGCGAAGGTATACATAGATGATCTTAAAGAGACATTTGTAAAAGATTACGTATTTCCGGCATTCCGCGCCAATGCCGTTTACGAAGGGCAATATCTTCTCGGGACATCTCTTGCAAGGCCGCTTATAGCAAAAAGGCAGATGGAGATTGCAAAGATCGAGGGCGCCGATGCTGTCAGCCACGGGGCTACCGGCAAGGGGAATGACCAGGTGAGATTTGAACTTACTTATCTTGTCCATGACCCCAACATCAGGATTATCGCTCCTTGGAGAGAATGGGCTCTCGGGTCCAGAACGCTGCTTATGGAGTATGCGGAAAAACACGGTATTCCTGTTCCGACAACCCAGGCAAAGCCGTACAGTTCGGACAGGAATCTTCTTCATATAAGCTACGAAGGCGGAGTGCTTGAGGATCCGTGGAATGCGCCGCCTGAGGATATGTTTACTCTTTCCGTCTCTCCGAAGAACGCTCCCGATAAGTCTGAAGTAATTGAGATAGCATTTATAAACGGAAATCCGGTTTCGATAAACGGGAAAAACCTTTCCCCGGCAGCTCTGCTGAAAGAGCTCAACAGGCTGGGCGGGAAACACGGCATAGGAAGAGTCGATATCGTTGAAAACAGATTCGTAGGCATGAAATCACGGGGGGTTTATGAGACACCCGGAGGGACGATCCTGAGGGCTGCCCACATGGCTGTCGAATCCATAACAATGGACAGAGAGGTCATGCATATCCGGGATTCGCTTATTCCCAGGTATGCGGAGCTTGTTTATAACGGCTTCTGGTTTTCACCCGAAATGAAACTTCTGCAGGGCATGGTGGACGATACACAGGAATATGTTTCCGGTTTGGTCCGGATGGAGCTTTACAAGGGAAACTGCACGGTTCTCGGACGCAAATCGGATGAATCGATCTACAGCCATGACTTTGCGACATTTGAAAAAGACAGGGTCTACAGCCAGAAAGACGCGGAAGGATTCATCAGGCTCAACGCTCTTCGTCTGAGGATACAGAGTTTGAAGAAGAGGATTCTGGTATAAATATGATGTTTCCATAAAAAGTCTGATATGCTCACTGAATAATCTCAAATGCGTTCGCATATGACTTTTTACGAATCTGTTAAAAGCTGTAACTAAAAGAGGTAATTATATGTCAGGCAAACCCTGGGGCGGCAGATTTTCCGGTAAGACGGATAAAATCGTGGAGGCCTTCACATCCTCTATTGATACCGATAAGAGACTTTATTCGCAGGATATTGCGGGAAGCATCGCCCATTGCCGTATGCTTTCAAAAGCCGCCATCATTACAACAAAAGAAGCCGCGCTGATGATAAAGGGCCTTTTGAAGATCAAGAAAGATATTGAAAGCGGCAAATTTAAATACAGCGACAGCCTGGAAGATATTCATATGCATATCGAAGCGAGGCTTGCCGAAGATATAGGCAGGGTTGCGCTCAAACTCCATACCGCAAGAAGCAGGAATGATCAGATCGCCCTCGATGTCAGGATGTATCTCAGGGAAGAGACGCTATCCATTATAAAAGAACTCGCGGCCTTAAGAAGGGTTATCGTTGATCTTGCCGAAAAGCATATCGGGACCATCATGCCGGGATATACTCACCTGCAGAAAGCGCAGCCGGTTCTTTTTGCTCATCATCTCATGGCGTATTACGAGATGTTTTCAAGAGATGCCGGGAGAATGCGCGATTGTCTCGGGAGAATAAACGTGATGCCTCTCGGAAGCGCCGCGCTCGCGGGAACGACATATCCGGTTGACAGAGCCTTTACCGCTGAACTCCTTGGCTTTCCGGAGGTATCGGCAAACAGCATGGATTCGGTTGCATCCAGGGATTTTATTATTGAATTCATCGCTTCAGCCTCCATTTGCATGGTGCATTTAAGCCGGATCTCTGAAGAGCTTGTAATATGGTCGTCAAATGAATTCGGCTTCATCGGGCTTCCGGATGCTTTTGCCACAGGCAGCAGTATAATGCCGCAGAAGAAGAATCCCGATGTTCCTGAGATAGTGAGAGGAAAGTCCGGCCGGGTCTTCGGGGATCTTATCTCCATGCTCTCGATCATGAAATCGCTTCCCCTTGCATACAACAGGGATATGCAGGAGGATAAGAGGGCCATGTTTGATGCCGTTGATACTTTAAAGGCCTGCATTGAAATTTACATAAAGATGCTGCCTGAGATAAAAATAAAGAAAGATGCCATGCTCCGGGCTTCTTCGAAGGGTTTTTTGAACGCGACCGATTTTGCCGATTATCTGGTTACAAAGGGCATGCCTTTCAGAGATGCTCACTCCTGTGCGGGAAAGGCGGTTGCCTTCGCTCTGGGAAAAGGAAAAGAGCTCCATGAGCTTTCACTTGCGGAAATGAAATCCTTTTCGCCCCTTTTTTCGGAGGATGTATTTAAAATATTAACCCCGGAGAGCATGATAAACAGAAGAAAATCCTTCGGTGGAACCGCGACAAAAAATGTCCTTGCGGCAATCAGGAAGGCAAATAGGGATATTGACAGAGAAGTAAAGATGTAAAGGATTCGAAAAAAGTCCGAATATGCTCTAAAATCTCAAATCCGTTCGCATATGACTTTTTACGAGTTCATCAAGAGTGGAATGTGAAAAGTGAAAAGAAAGCAGGGAGCATGAATCAAAAAGTTGTTTCTGTAATACTTATTACCGCTGTTCTGGGGATCTCCCTGCTCCTCTCCGGGTGCGGAAAGAAAGGGCTTCCGGTGGCACCTCGCCAGGTCGCTCTCCCGGCTGTAAATGATCTGGCGTCGGTTATCGAAGGCGACACGGTTATCCTTACATGGACTGTCCCTGAAATTAAGGAAAAGAAGGGGCCATCTATTGCCGGTTTTGCGGTTAATAAGGCAATGAGTCCGGTTCAGGAAAGCGATTGTAAAAACTGCCCCGTCAAATATAAGGCTGTTGCCGAAATTACGTCCGGCTTGAAGGGAAAGTCCGGTAAGGTGGAGTATACGGGGAAACTTGAAAAAGGCTTTAAGTATTATTTCAAGGTCACGGCTTTCAGTGAAGATGCGGCGGCAGAGAGCAGGGATTCCAATATGGTCGAATTTATTTATTGACGCATTTTATAATCTATTTGTATCGG
>JAUPLM010000393.1 GCA_030836965.1 Thermodesulfobacteriota bacterium
AAATGGAATTTTCTTCCTTTTAAACCCGGACTTGTGGGGGGGCATTGCATTGGGGTTGATCCTTATTACCTTACATTCAAGGCGGAGGCACTCGGCTACCATCCTGAAATAATACTGGCCGGGCGCAGGATAAACGACGGTATGGGAAAATATGTAGCCGAAAAAGCGGTAAAACTGCTTATCAGGGCAGGGAAACAGGTCAGGGGAGCTAAAATAGCCGTTCTAGGGTTGACCTTCAAGGAGGATGTGCCTGATTTACGGAATACAAAAGTTATTGATATTGTGAATGAACTTAAAGATTTCGGAGTTGAGGTCGGTGTCCATGATCCGATTGCGGATGCCGCCGAGGCAGGGAAGTATTACGGGATTGATCTTGAAAAAAATCTTGATAAACTTTCAGGTTCAGATGCAGTAATTATTGCGGTAATTCACAGGGCGTACAGGGAGCTCGGCCTTTCAAAGATCGCCGGGCTCTGTTCGGATGATGCCCGTATAGTCATGGATATAAAGGGAGCATTCAGACCGGAAGATGCAAGAGGAATAAATATAACATATTGGAGATTGTAAAATAAATATTTAGTTTCTGGTCTCTGGTCTTTCGTTTCTGGTTTTTTTCTTTTAACCAGAAACCGAAATCTTAATTAATGCCTCACTTCTACCTGGTCAAAATTGGACCTTATTTAAAGGTCTCTAAAATTTTGTAATCGGCAGGCTCGATGCAGGAAGAGTCGTTATTTGAAACGGAATTGACCCTGCGGGAAACCGGATATCCGTTTAAACCGGATATTATTCCTTCCATTATGATCTCTTTTAATCTTTTAGGGTTATTTTCATCAGGATCGAGCCAGTTTTCATATGCCTTTTTGTCAAGAATTACAGGCATTCTACCGTGAATTTGACTTACAGGTCCCGTTGCTTCAGTTGTAATAAGAGCAAAAGCGTTCCGTGTTGATTCCTCCTTCTCTCTCCTTTTTTCCCAGATGCCTGCAAATGCGAAGGGTTCTCCTGATTGAACCTTAAAAAACCAGGGTTGTTTTATTTTTCCGGTTTTTTCCCATTCATAAAATCCGTCGGCAGGTATAAGGCACCTCCTGAATTTATAAGCTTCGCGAAAGCTTGGTTTTTCGGCAATTGTTTCAAAACGCGCGTTTATCAAAAGAGGTGGTTTAATACTTTCATTGTACATATGCGGCAGAATACCCCAGAAAAATTTTACCAGAATCCTTTCTTCGGAGTATACTATTGCAGGAGTATACTGAGCAGGAGCAATATTGTAAGACGGAACAGCATTATATCTTACCGACCTGATTTCAAAGGCTTCCTTCAACAAAGAGACCGGGCTGAATTGAGCAAATCTTCCGCACATGATTTATTAAATTTAAATGGTTTGAGGGTTCCGGGATTCAAGGGTTCAAGCGGTCAGGCAGAACTCTTGCTCTCTTCTTTATACATTTATTTTATTAGCATAATATTAATACCTGTGATATGAAACCTCATCTTTTATAAATCTATCAGATTCTATTTCGTTCTTCAACACATCAACCCAAATAAATGGCAGGAGGAAATTTTATCATGAAAAGGGAACAGTTCTGGAGAAAATCCTATGATGCCGGTCTCGAAGATGTTGATCCGAAAAGATGGGAAACCTCGTATGTGAATGTTATAAAACCCGCATTTGAAAAATTTCCTGACAAGACAGCATTTTCTTATTTTGGTGTTGAGGTGTCCTTTGCCCAGCTCGATAAGTATGCTAACAAATTTGCCAATATGCTGATCCAAAACGGGCTGAAGAAAGGCGATGTGGTCGGGATCAATCTTCCGAATATTCCCGAATATGTGATAGCGTGGCTGGGAACATTAAAAGCAGGGTGCGTTGTTTCAGGTGTTTCACCCCTTCTCTCTCCCGATGAAATGCAATACCAGCTTAATGACTCAAAGGCGAAAGCCCTTGTCACGCTTGATGCCATCTTTGCTGGCAGGCTTGTAAAGATCGAATCGAACCTGCCTGAGCTGAAAGTGGTTGTCGCAACAAGCGTAGGCGGATTTCTTCCTGCCATAAAAAGAATACTGGGACAACTGCTCAAGAAAATACCAAAAGGCGAAGTCACACCTCTTAAAGGAAAACAGGTATATATTTTTAAAGATGTAATAAAAAGTGAGACATTTCCTGCTGGGAGTCCTGATATCAAAATTACCCCTGATGATATCGCATATCTGCAATATACCGGTGGTACGACAGGTGCGCCCAAAGGGGCTATGCTCAGCCACCGGAATGCTGTTTCCGACCTGATAATTGTCCAGACATGGCTGGGATGGGAGCCGGGTAAAGGGCTTGCCCTGTCAGGGTTTCCGTTTTTTCATATTGCCGGCCTATTTTTTAATGAAAACTGCATATTCCTGGGATGGACCCAGGTTTTGATACCCAACCCGAGAGATACAGATCATATATGTGCACAGATAGAAAAATACAAGCCGACCACAATTGTAAACGTACCGTCCCTGTTCCAGATTCTTATGGCCAATCCCAAATTCAAGTCCATCGATTATTCAGGAGTAGAAAGATGCATATGTGCTGCCGCCCCGTTCCCTGAAGAATCCCAGAAGGAGTTTGAAGCAATCGTGGGAAAGGGAAAGCTGCTTGAAGTTTATGGAATGACCGAAACATCTCCTTTAACCACAATGAATCCGTCTAAAGGTAAAAAGAAGCTTGGTTCCATCGGCCTTCCGTTATTAAATACGGATATAAAACTGGTTGATCCTGAAACAGGCAAAGAGGTTGAACCGGGCCAGCCAGGCGAGATATGCGTAAAAGGTCCGCAGGTTATGGTCGGCTACTATAATAAACCGGAAGAAACAAAAAAGACAATTGATGTGGACGGATATCTGCATACAGGAGATGTAGCGGTTCAGGATGAAAATGGTTATTTGAGCATTGTAGACAGAACCAAGGATATGATAATCGTCGGCGGATATAAAGTATTTTCAAAGAAGGTTGAAGAGGTTCTGACCGCGCATCCCGCTATCGAAATGATAGCTACGATAGGTTTGCCGAATCCGGAAAGGCCGGGTTCAGAAATCGTAAAAGCTTTTGTAACACCAACCAAAGAATATGAAAACAGGAATTACAAGGAGATCGAAGAGGATATAATCAGATTTGCGAAAGAGAAACTGGCCCCATATGAGGTTCCGAAAACAGTTGAGATAAGAAAGGAACTTCCGCTTACAACTGTTGGAAAACTGGACAAGAAACTTCTCCGCGCCGAGGCCAGGAAAAAATGAAATGATTTTATATGGGGTTTCGGGGTTCAAGGGAACAGGCTTCGAGTGCAAAATCCGCTTGAACCCTCGAATCCTTGAACCCTTTTTTTCAGCTATATGGCGCTTGCGCCCCCATCCACCATTATCGTCTGGCCTGTGATAAAATCTGAAGCGTCCGAACAGAGAAACATGACCGGATGAGCAACGTCAGCCGGCTCCGCTATTCTTCCCAGCGGAATCGTTCTGATGATCTGGTCGTATATTTCTTTGTTTGACCAGAAAGGCTCGCTGAACTTTGTCCTTACCATGCACGGAGCAACTGAATTAACCTGGATATTAAATGGCGCAAGCTCCTGGGCAAGAACCTTTGTCATCATCTCTATACCTGCTTTTGCTATGCCGTAAATCCCCATGGCCGGTGAAGACCTTCTTCCGGCTATGGAGGAAATACTTACTATCTTTCCTCTTTTCTGGTTTCTCATAATCTGCCCGGCCTTTCTTGAACATAAGAAGGTGCCGTTCAGATTGGATTCAATGATTTTCTGCCACAACGAATAATCCGCATCTGTTGCGGATGTTATAATGTTCATGCCCACATTGTTTATCAGCCCGTCGATTTTTCCGAATTGTTCAAGTGTTTTCTTGAAAAGATTTTCGACATCCTCTTCTTTTGCGACGTGTGCCTGTACCGCCAGAAGGTTGTCTCCTCCTTTAAGAGCCTCTTTTGCCGATTCGAGGCCTTCCTTTTTCCTTCCGCAAACAGCTATTTTTGCGTTCTG
>JAUPLM010000394.1 GCA_030836965.1 Thermodesulfobacteriota bacterium
TTATAAAATCGGAACGGAAATCCGCGGGCATGAATTCCATTATTCAAGCGTTCTGAAATGGGATGGGGAGGAAAAAGATCTTGCATTCAGGCTAACGAGAGGGTCAGGACTAATCAATAACAGAGACGGCGTTGTCCTCAAGAAGATTCGTGCTACGTATACCCACAGTCACGCACTTGGGACACCGGCATGGGCAGAAGCTATAATCAAAAACGCTCTCTTATACCGGAATAATAAAAAAGCAGGGCCGGTCTCTAAATAAAGAAACCGGCCCTTAATGATTAATCTGTCCGTAAATTTAATTACTTCTTTGCATGACACTTTGCGCAGGTCGTAGGAGCCGCCTTTGAATTATTTTTCTTGTTGAATGCCTTGTGGCAATCCTGGCAGTTATCATGAAGAGCTTCGGCATGATACTCAAGGGCTTCCTTCTTTGAAAGCTTCGGGGCATCTTTTCCCTTTGGCTTCTCTCCTGGTTTCTTATGGCACTCTATGCAGCTCTGAACCTTGTCTCCCGCTTTGAGGTTTGCAAGAGGCTTGCCTTTCGCGTCATGATGGCAATCGCCGCAACCAGCTTTGTATTCTTCGGAATGCTTCTTGTGCGAAAAAGAAACGGCTCCCTTTTCATGCTTTTCATATCCCTTTGTTTCCATCTTGATTACATCGGGGACTGTCGTTCCAGCAAAGATAGATGCTGAAAGAAAAAGGGTTGCAATTGCAACTACAGACATCACCAGCAATAATGACTTTACTCTCATAAATTCCATTTACCCCCTTTCAAGCTTTAATTAAATTCAACAAACAATTACCTTTACCGACTATGATTTTTGTTTCTTTTTTTATCAATACCCGAAAAGCCTGTCAATTTGTTTTTTCAGGCTCATTCACCCGTCTTTTTCTCCTTCTTTTTACCGAAAAAAATAGCACCTATAATGCTTATTTCATACAGAAACATGAGCGGAATCGCCATAAGAATCTGGGATATGACATCGGGAGGAGTCAATATTGCCGCAACGATAAATATAAGCAGAATCGCATATTTCCTGTTTTTTCTCAAAAATTCGACTGTAACTATTCCAAGTTTTGCCAGAAAAACAATAACAAGAGGAAGCTCAAAGATAAGCCCGAACGCAAGCACCATTTTTGTCGTAAAACTTAAATACTCCTTCATGGAGATCAACGGCTGTATCATATCGGTAGCAAAACTCAAAAAATATTTAATACCGAAAGGAAACACTACGAAAAAGCAGAAAAGCGCACCTCCAGCGAAAAAGAATACAGATAACAAAACTATTGGAACAAGATATCGCCTTTCCTTGTGATACAGCCCCGGAGCTATAAAAACCCAGAACTGATATATAATAACAGGGGAAGCTAATACGGCTCCAGCAAGGAAAGAGACTTTCATGTACGTAAAAAAAGCTTCTGCAAGACCCGTAAAGATAATTTTATCCCCGGCTCTCATTTCCCGAACAAGAGGAAGCGTCAGAATTTCGAATAATTTTTCCTTAAACCCGTAGGCTATAACAAAACCGATGCCGATTGCGATACAGCATATTACAAGCCGCCTTCTGAGTTCCTCCAGGTGAGCTGTAAAAGGAATTTTATCATCCTCTTTCATCTTTAAGCGGTTCCTTTAGAGACTTCTTTATCTGCATCATTTTTTTCGTTACTATTACCATCAGCAGCAGCGTCGAGAGCTTCGGAAGGAGTTTCAAGCTCTTCCGTTTCATTCACTGTTTCCGCCTTATCAATAATCTCTTTTTCATTGATACCGTCAAAAGCCTTTTTAACATCCGCCATTTTGGATTCGACTTCCATCGTTTCCTTGAATTCACTTGTAGCCTTTTTCAATTCACCGAACATGCGTCCGAGAGTTTTTGCAAGGCCTGGAAGTTTTTCGGGACCAATAACAATAAGTGCTATGACCGCTATGACAATCAGTTCCGGCATTCCTATGCCAAGCATATTTTTCTCTCCCCAACAAAGGTGTTTGCTAAATCTCTTATAATCACAGAGTTTTTTCCAGTACCGATTTTACGGCAAATAGTCAAGACAGAATAAAAACAGAAGGTACAGGCTTGATCGGATGCTTGGGAGTTGTTGCAAAATTGTTGTTGCTTTCTTAGAATATTTGTTACGCACCCATGCTGTTATTGCATCATTTAATTTATAAGATGCGGTAATATTTCCCCTAAAGCTCATTTATTATAAGAATCGGGTTTTATAATCAGAAAATATAAACGCCCCTGATGCTTCATGTTTCCTGCCGCTGTTTCCGCATATTTACCATTACCCCAGAAAATGTCTGCCCGGCCCGGTCCCCGGATAGCGCCTCCGGTATCCTGACCTAAAACAAATTTGTTGTTTTTTATCCATCCGGTTATCTCTCCGTTTCCGGTGACCATAGGCTGTACCGTTTCAATATATAAAAGCCCGGCTAAGGGAAATATGCGTCTGTCCAAAGCTACGGATCTCCCCGGTGTCAGTTTAACATCCAGACATCCCAGCGGCCCGTCCTCTTCCGTTTTAAAGAAAATATAGCTTGGATTGTAGCTAAGAACGTTCTGAACATCTTTCGGGTTGGCAACTAAATATGCCCGGATTTTTTGCATAGACATTTCGGACTGCGGGATGATTTCTTTCTGAATCAGCAGGGTACCAATAGCTTTATATGGGTGCCCGTTTTGAGTATGATAATGAACGTTTATCGTTTCGCCATTATCGAGAAAAACCTTTCCGGACCCCTGAATCTGAAGAAAAAAAAGATCAACGGGATCATTCACCCAGGCTAACACAGGTGCCTTTCCATCAAGTATCCCGCTGGTTTCAATTTCTTTCCGATCATAATAAGGAACCACTGTCTGCCCGGTATATCTTCCTGTAATTTTTTCTCCCGTATATTTTGGGGAAAATAAAGAGAGGTCTATTGTAATAAGATCCGGAGGGGTTCCATAAACAGGATATTTATAAGTTTCGCTCTTTAAAAGGCTTCCTTCTAAAAAAGGTTCATAATATCCGGTAAAAAGAACCTCTCCGCTTCCATTGCTTCCGGTCGATTTATAGACATGATAATTTTCATCAATAAATTTTTTAAGTACTTCAGTTGAAGGTTTTTTTTCTATAAACTCAAGAAATTTAACCAGAGAATCGACCATATAAGGTTTTTCATACAGATCCTGCCCGAATTTAAATTTTGCGTCTTTTGGTCTTTTATTAAGATATAAAAGACTTTGCCGTATGCTTTCCTCAAGATTATCATAATCTGAATCATCGATAAATGCAGGATATTCTGAAGAAGAGAGCTTAACAAGCGAAACTGGTTCCGTGACCGGCTTAAGACTTTTTCCGATACAACCGTATAAAAAAAGGATGGAACAACCGGATATCAGCAAAATGGATATTTTTATGTATGAAACAGATTTTGATGCTATAGATTTTGATGCTATCATGAATATGTTATATTAAACATTAATCATAATTATATTTGAAATATAGTAAATAATCAATTAAGTTAATCCCTTACAAATTTTCCGCTCTTACCGCCCTCTTTTTCAATAAGATATATATCCGAAATGGTCATTTCTCTGTCGTATGACTTGCACATATCGTATATGGTCAAAGCTGCAACCGAAACTGCGGTTAGAGCCTCCATTTCAACACCGGTCCGTCCAATAAGCCTGACCGTGGCCTCTATTCTTATATTGTTAGCAGATTCATCCGGATAAAAATCAACCGCTGTATGGGTTAAATTCAATGGATGACACATCGGAATCAGGCCGGCTGTTTGTTTCGCTGCCATTATTCCGGCAATCCGGGCAGTTTCAAGGACATTTCCCTTTTTCACCTTTCTGTTCTTTATCATCCTGAACGTATTCATATTCATGGAGATAATACCCTGTGCTACGGCCCTCCTGTCTGTCGGCTCTTTTTCCGTGACATCAACCATCCGTACACATCCCTTTTTGTCAATATGACTAAAAGAAGGCATTATATGTTTCCTTTATATATAATATTCGGTCTTCTTTGTTACTGTTGTTTTAATTCTGTTAAGAGTGTCCTCGAGAGCCGGAATAACATTGTCCCGGATATCTCCGGCAACAACAATAAACATGACATCATCTCCAACGGATAGTTCCTTGTTTTCCTCAATCTCAACGAGTATCTCTGTAATTCCGGGTCTCTTTTTATTTTCATCAATAATCCTGATTAATTTTGTATGATCGACCTCGATTTTAAGCCCCGATACTTTACGCCCGTCACGGGATGTTCCACGAACTACACCGTTGTGGCATAATATCATTCCCACCTTACTGTATTCCGGGCTCCTCTTTATTTTGTCGATAAGCATCTGCAAATTCATAAACGATCTCCTGACGCATCTTAAATAATATCAACGTTATTTTTTTCTATCTCCTTAGCCTTTTCAAGTGCAAGAGGGGTATTGACGTTAAAAAATGATGTCAATTCAGGATCTATTGTCCGAAGTTCATTTTCTGCAATCTTTACAACATGAACCTTGTTGAAAAATCTTTGAATTTTATAATCATTCTTTTCAAGCTGATTTTCAATCTGTTTCAGGCATCTTTTCGAATAAACAGCGCAAAGGGGCTCTCTGCCTGATGTTGTTTCGGGAATAACTATATCTGTTTGAGGCAAAGCCGCACGGATCAGGGTTTCAACAATCTCTTTTTTTAAAAAAGGGGTATCGCAGGCAGTAACAAAAATGTGAGAACAGGATGCATAAAAAAGTCCGGCATGCACACCTGTAAGTGAACTTCTTGCAGGATAAATGTCCGTCACAATTTTCAGATTCCATCCGAGATATTTCAACGGATCGTTTGTAACCAGTATAATTTCTTCAAAGAGCCCGCTGAAAACATCATATATATGATCAAGAATCAGCTTGCCCCCGATTTCTATAAAAGCTTTATTGGCTCCGGAAAAGCGGGAATTAAGCCCGCCTGCCAGTATTACTCCCGTGTAAGAAGAGAGCATGTGAATTTGCCTTTCATCCAATTATCAATTAGAGACCCCGGCATACCTTGCCCTTTCGTGCCGGCATGGGTAATCGGTTTTGCCGTTTAGCAAGAAATTGTACAAAGCATAACAACACCTCTTGGCTTTACTCTGATCCCACAATAGATAAAACATCGCGTAAAATCAAGGCTATTCGAACAGGCCTTGGCCGGATTAATGTTATCATTTATCTCTTGAACAATATAATACGCATGATATAACAATATAATATAGTTTAAGTTAATTTTTATCTTTAACCTTGTAAAGCCTGTCAAATTTATCTGTGCCGGAGAAACAATGAAAAAATCACATACGATACTTGATGCTGCAGATATAGAACGCATCATAGCAAGAATTGCTCACGAAATACTGGAGGTTCACAAGGGCGCCGGAAATCTATCCCTTATAGGGATCCAGACTCGCGGTGTTTTTCTCGCCAGAAGAATTCAGTCTTTAATAAAGAAAATTGAAGGTATAGAAATACCGACCGGTGTAATAGATATCACTCTTTACAGAGATGATTGGACCAGGATAAGCCACCATCCGGTAGTCCAGGCCACCGATATTTTTTTCTCAATCGATGAAAAGCAGATAGTTCTTGTTGATGATGTCCTTTTTACCGGCAGGACGATAAGGGCCGCTATGGATGCGATCATGGATTATGGAAGACCTGATCGTATAGAACTGGCCGTGCTTGTCGACAGAGGACACCGGGAACTGCCCGTTCAGGCAAACTATGTAGGCAAACATATCGCTACAAGGCGGCTTGAAACGGTGAATGTCCTTCTGTCCGAACATGATGGAATCGACCAGGTAGTGCTGGAAAAGGGATAAATTATGGGTGTAGCTGAACACAAAAAAAATACTCCCGGGAGAATCCGGATCGGAGTTATTTCAGTATCAACAACAAGATCTGAAGAGAACGACGAAAGCGGAGGCTGGATTAAAAAAAAGGCGACAAAGGAAGGTCATGACGTTGTCTTTTATCAGGTTGTCCCTGACGATGTATACAAAATAGTGGAAACAATCCGTAAGGCTATCAATGACAGTAATCCTCATGCTCTTTTATTGACAGGCGGCACCGGGATCAGCGGAAAAGATGTCACAATTGAAGCGGTGCGACCTTTATTTGAAAAAGAACTTTCCGCGTTCGGTCCTCTTTTCTGCCAGCTCAGTTTTGAAGAGATAGATTCGGCAGCGATTTTATCACGTGCTACAGCGGGAGTTATAGGAAAAACCCTGGTATTCTGCATGCCGGGCAGCCTTAAAGCTTGCGAACTGGCGTGTAAAGACTTAATCTTTCCGGAGATTGGACATCTCGTAAAACATGTGCTCGAGGGATAGTTTGTCATGGAAAATTTAGCCCTGTGGACACAAAATCCGCCTCCGGGAGCCCGTATTCTGACGTTTAGGGGCGACACTCAGATTTTTATCTTATCCTTTCCAACCCCCTTGAAAGGAAGCGCCTGGCTCCGGACCAACCTGGGTCATGCCGTAACCGGCAGGAATGAAATAATCAGAGAAGTCCTTTACGATGAGCCGCCCCTTGGAAGGGACTGGTTTGACCTTCCGATGAAGAAGCTTAATGAAACGACTTACCGGATAAATGTTCCTTTATGCGAGGTGGGGCATTTTGAAGCAAAGTGCTTCTTTGTAAAGGAAGGTGATGTAAACCCCATATGGCCCGAAGGCGCCAATACCATAATCAATGTTGAACCTTCAGGCACATGCTGCGCCAACATTATTTACAACGCCTTTGTACGGCAGTTCGGTCCCAATAAAGAGGGAAGAGGCATTACAAGCCCAACAGAAGAAAAATGGATACAAAATCTTGATGGAAAAGGATATACCGTAATCCCAAAATCGGGAACTTTCCGCGACCTCATCAGGGAACTCGATTTTATTATAGGCAAGCTTGGTGTCAGGATCATTCAGCTTCTTCCGATCAATCCCACCCCGACAACTTACGCCCGTATGGGCCGCTTTGGAAGCCCTTTTGCGGCTTTAGGTTTTACGTCCATCGATCCTGCCCTGGCTGAATTTGATACCCATGCAACCCCTCTGGAGCAATTTATCGAACTGGTTGATGCCGTTCATGAGCGCAGCGCCAAAATCTTCATCGATATAGCAATCAATCATACCGGATGGGGAGCATCGCTTCACGAAACCCATCCCGAGTGGCTCGTGCGGGACAACGAAGGGCGTATCGAAGTCCCGGGCGCATGGGGGGTGCGCTGGGAAGACCTCACATTGCTCAACTATTCAAAGAAGGATCTGTGGAAATACATGGCCGATGTATTTCTGGTATGGTGCCGCAGAGGAGTCGACGGTTTCAGATGCGATGCCGGCTATATGATTCCCATTCCTGCCTGGCGATTCATAGTCTCTTCGGTCAGGGAACAATTCCCTGATACCATTTTTCTTCTTGAAGGGCTTGGCGGAAAAATATCGGTAACGCGGGATATTCTGAATAGAGGTAATTTTAACTGGGCCTATTCCGAATTATTTCAAAATTATGACCGGAGCCAGATAGAAAACTACCTGCCCGGCGCAATCTCCGTTTCGGGAGAAGACGGGATTCTAGTGAATTTTGCCGAAACGCATGATAATAACAGGCTTGCTTCCCGCTCGAAAACATATGCAATGATGAGAACCGCTTTGTCCGCTCTTACTTCTCCCGAAGGATCTTTCGGTTTTACAAACGGAGTTGAATGGTTTGCTACTGAAAAGATCGATGTGCATGGTGCCTCCTCTCTTAACTGGGGCACAAAAGAGAATCAGGTGGAGCATTTAACCCGTCTTTCAGATATCCTTAAGACTCATCCGGCATTTTCAGATAAAACGGCATTAAGCCTGATCGGTCAGGGTCCGGGCAACCACATGGTTCTTCTTCGTCATCATCTACCTACGGGAAAAAAGCTTCTTATAGTCGCAAATCTTGATGAAAATAATAAAACGACGGCTTCCTGGAATGATAAAAAAACAGAAATGGACCAGCCGGTATACTTTGACCTTATTACATCAAACAGAATCAAAACAGAATCCTCGGGAAATATATCATCGTGTTTGCTTGACCCCGGCCGGGTTCTCTGTTTATCAGCGGATGAAAAAGATCTGGATTATATAAGAGTCAATGCCTGCAATAATTTTATTCCTCCCGCAAACGTAATGAGGCGGAAAATGAGGGCAAAAGTCCTCGAAATTATCAGGATGTATAATGGATATAATGATACCGGAGAATTGGATATCGATAAAGAAGCCGATTTCCTTGCTGATAATCCGGCCGAATTCTGCAGGAGCCGGAATCCGTTTACCCGGGAACCGCGGGTAATTGTCTGGAAATGGCCCAGAGATCTCAAAAGAGAGGTTATGGTGCCACCGGGTCACTTTCTTATGGTTACAGCGGATAAACCGTTTTTATCACGTATTATAAATCATGACCGTGTTTCATTCCATGAAGAGAGCCTTCCCTGCCGGGACGGTTCATTCTTCGCGCTGCTTTCTCCTAATAAAACCCCGGGCGGACACCGGCGGTCACTCCTTAAAATTACGATTTATGATCCGGGCCGGACAAAGCATGCCGAAGCATCCGTTCTTTTCCTGTCAGAGCATGAAAACACGCATGTAAAAAGATCCTTTACACGCCCGGAACTGCTTGAAAACACCATTATCTTTCTGGATACAAACGGCCGGGGAGCCATGTCGCACATTCCGGTTGTATGGTGCGCTTTGAACAGCAAATATGACGCTCTTCTTGCAGCAAACACTCATAATGAATATCCTGTGGATCGCCTGATTACTTTCACACGATGCCGTGTATGGATTGTCTTTCAGGGTTTTTCTCAGGACGTTTGTACGGATTGCCTGGATTCTTTTCAATTGGACAGTAATGCCGGCGGAGTCTGGCATTACCGCGTACCGACAGGTCAGGGCGAACACATTCTTTTCGATATAAGAGTTCAAATGATTCCCGGTGAAAATGCGATTCGCCTTATTTTCAAACGCTTGCCGGATGGAAACAATGACAGGAGGCTATCAGACGATAAAGCCGTTAAGCTAATATTGAGACCGGATATCGAATACCGTAATTTTCATGAAACAACCAAAGCATATATGGGCCCTGAACATTCCTGGCCCAAAGCGGTATCGGCGCATGCGGATGGATTTACCTTTGCGCCTGAAAGCGGTAACATGTTTTACGTAAATTTGCCGAATGGCAGTTTCGTTTCCGAACCCGAATGGCAGTATATGGTGCACAGACCTATGGAAGCCGAAAGAGGGCTTGATCCGAATTCGGATCTTTTCAGTCCGGGCTACTTCAGCACATTCCTGAAAGGAGACGAGGAAGCCGTTCTTTCCGCCGAAGTCGGCGATGCAAAAAAAAAGAAACCGGTACCCCCTTCCGCTACCGCCGCCGGATACGATATATCCCATAAAAAACAATCTTCAAAATGGAAAATTGAAGATGCATTGACTTACGCTCTTGACCATTACATTACTGAAAGAGGATCATACAAATCAATAATAGCCGGGTATCCATGGTTTTTGGACTGGGGCCGGGATTCTCTTATCTTCACAAGAGGCATGATTGCTGCGGGAAAACATAAAGAAGCAGCGCTTGTTATAAAACATTTTGCCCGTTTTGAAAAAGACGGTACTATTCCGAACATGATGATGGGATTCGATGCAGGAAACAGAGACACCTCTGATGCTCCTTTATGGCTTTTTGCAGCTTGCTCGGATCTGATCAGGGCTGAAGGCAATCATGCTTTTCTAGACCGTAAGGCTGAAGGCAGAAGTATCCGTACAATACTGGTTTCCATTGCAACAAAATTTATCTCCGGGACACGTAACGGGATATACATGGACAATGATTCAGGCCTTATTTTCAGTCCCGCTCATTTTACATGGATGGATACCAATTATCCCGCATGCACTCCAAGAGAAGGCTATCCCATAGAAATTCAGGCCCTGTGGTACAATGCTCTCACTTTTCTGTCCGAAACAGACCCTTTCGATAAAACCGGCAAATGGAGATCTCTTGCCGGCAAAGTTCAAAAATCAATTTATACGCTCTTTCCGCTCGAGAGCGGCTATATTGCCGATTGCCTCTATGCACGCTCCGGCGTTCCGGCGCACATGGCAGAACCCGACGACGCCCTGAGACCGAACCAGCTACTTGCCATAACTTTCGGTGCAGTCACAGATTATGACCTTTGTTGTAAAATTCTTTCCGCATGCGAAGAACTTCTGGTTCCGGGTGCAATAAGAAGCCTCGCCGACCGCCCTGTCCGCAGACCGCTCGAAATAAAATATTCAGGTTCTCTTTTAAATGACCCGTTTAATCCATACCGTGGTATATATGCTGGTGATGAAGACACGGCACGTAAGCCGGCCTATCATAACGGAACGGCCTGGACTTGGCTTTTTCCCTCTTTTTGTGAGGCGTGGGTCGACATATACGGATCCGAATCGAAAGATACCGCTTTATCACTGCTTTCCTCATCTGCCGGGCTTATAACTTACGGATGCACCGGTCATCTTCCTGAAATCCTCGACGGAGACTATCCGCACAAACCGAGAGGATGTGATGCTCAGGCATGGGGGATAAGCGAAACATTACGAGTCATGACAAAGCTTTTAAAAATCAAACAAAAAACCATTAATTCTTCCTTTAAGGAACATGTACAATGAAATATTTGCAACCTTTTCAGGTTTTTCCGACAATACCGGAATCTCTTTCTTTTCTGGATGTATTATCACGCAATCTCTGGTGGAGCTGGCAGCACGATGCCAAGGAATTATTCAGAAGAATTGATCCTAAACTCTGGAGAGCTTCGGGAAGAAATCCGATTGTTTTTTCAACCATGATCCCAAAGGAGCGGCTTGAAGAGCTTTCAAAAGATGGGGGATTCCTTGTTCACCAGAAAAGAGTTAAGGAGCATTTTGAAAACGCTCTCCTTCCTGAACAAACCCTTTCCGATTCGCCGGCGGGACCGGGCGGAAGTATAGCATATTTTTCAATGGAATTCGGAATCCATGAATGCCTTCCCCTTTTTGCCGGCGGTCTTGGAATACTTGCAGGAGATCATCTTAAAGCTGCCTCCGACCTGATGCTTCCTTTGACAGGAGTGAGCCTTTTGTACCGGCAGGGATACTTCAGGCAGTTCCTTAATCAGGACGGCATGCAGCAGGAAGAATATCCGGAAGTAGATCTTTATACTTTTCCAATAGAACGGGCCCTGGATTTATCGGGAAAAGAACTATTCATAAATATAAGCGGTCCCAACGGCGGTATCTGTGCCCAGGTTTGGAAGCTTATGGTTGGACGAGCCTCCCTTTTTTTAATCGATACGAACCAGATCG
>JAUPLM010000395.1 GCA_030836965.1 Thermodesulfobacteriota bacterium
ACTTTTGATGCAGTCTGATGAACCTGTCTTTAAATTCTTTTAACTTTGGCCAATCAAACCGTCGTCTGATTGAAGATCGACGGACAGGCCTTACTCCTGTCTTGAGTAAATATACTCTATCAGGAAAAAGGAAGGGACGTCGAAGAATGAGCGACCCGTCGCAGATCTATGTGGATCAGTACAACTACAAGCTCCTGCTTATCGTATGCGCGATTTTGCTTCTGTGCGTTGCTGATGGATATTTTACCATTTTCAATGTCTTCTGCCTGAACATACCGGAATTTAATCCGTTTATGGCCTATTTGTTGAATAAGAACCTCTCAGGCTTTTTCCTGATAAAGTACATGCTCACCAGCTCAGGGTTAATCTTTTTATGCATACGGATCAATTTTAAATTTGTGCGGTCAACGATTTTTGCTATTTTGGGATTGTACCTCTTCATTCTTTGTTCTCATCTCTACATTTTTTCCTCTCTATCCCCCCTTTAAAAACTCTCTTTAGCCGGTCAGGCATCGGAGCTCTTTGCCCTTCTCTGCCTAAATCCCGGCACTGTTGCCGGAAGATTGCCCGTAAATTGGCATACTGCCGGACGATCACCCGGGCTTTATACCTGGCCGCCGATCGGATATCTTACCTTTCTGCCTAAATTCTGGCAGTGTTGTCTGTTAATTGGCAGCCGTTCCGATACCGGGGACTGAAACGCCAAACAGTCCGGGAAGGAAGATATAAATAACAAAAATAATAAGTTATGTTATCCTCTCGATAATCATTTTTTTATAATCTGACACGGCACGGGCTTTGCTCTCATAAGAATCGGAAAGGGCAAAAACGTTATTTTTGCGAATAAAAGTAATTGTTGAAAGAATAAAAACTTATTTAATGATTGACAGTGATTGGTAGAAAAAATCAAAGGAGGTTTCTTATGGCAAAGGACTACGAAAAAATATATGCGCCGGAAATTAAGCCGACCCTTGGCCTGCTCGGTGCCACGGTGAATGCCATGGCCCTGATTGCGCCGGGGGCGTTTTTATGGATTACGTATCAGTTGCAGGCTGCTGCAACAGCGCCGAACGGGGCCTCGGTTGGCAGTGATATCTGGGCAGGGATTGCTCTTGCGCTGGCCGTGGCCTTCCTCACAGCGTTATCTTATGCACAACTCGCCAAGCTTTATCCGGAGGCTGGTTTTGCAAGCTGCTGTTACTTTGCTGAAAAGGCATTCATGGATCGCCAGGGGGTTAAACATAGCGCACCGATTTCCCTGTCCCGCGCCGCCAAGCTTTTAACAGCCTGGTCGGCCCATCTTTTCTACTGGGTGTATCCCGGGGTCATGGTAGCCTTTATGGCTACCTTGATCGGTTACATTTATACGCAGTTTACGGGTGCCACACTATCCCCTATGGAACTGACGGTGATAGGGGTAGCATTTGCCTTTATGACCGGATACATCGCTTACCGCGGTGTGAGCGGATCGACCACGACATCGTTGTGGATCAATATGATCCAGCTTGTCACGCTGGTTATTTTCAGCGCCCTGGCTATATATTACCGGATGACAAACCCCCAGGCAGCAACCCAATGGGCTTTTACCGGGGCCTGGGATGTTATTCGCCCGCATTCTCTTCAGGGTGTATTAATTCAATCCACGCTGGCGATTTTGATTCTTGTCGGATTTGAAAGCTGTACTGCCCTGGCCGCTGAAACAAAGAATCCGGAAACGACTATTCCGAAGGCAATCATCCTTTCACTGGTCATACAGGGATTTTTCGCCTACCTCCTGGAGTACTTTGCAGCAGGCTGCATGATCAGCGAAAAGCTGACCGCTGTTGCCGGCGGCACAACCGTAACCGGTTTGGTTGCGGCTGCCGCTTCAAGCGCGCCAATTGGCGATCTTGCCATCCTTATCGGTAACAATGTGCTTCCGGGTGTGGGGTTCGGTTTGATGATAACCATGGCTGTTACCGTTGCCATTGCGATCGTCGGAGCCACATTGAGTTGCATGAATACGGCCATGCGCGTCACCTGTGGCATGGCCGAAGGCCGGGAATTGCCGGAAATGCTGTCTTTTATGCATGGTACGTTCAGTACGCCCCATATTGCACTTTGGGTGCTGGTCGTAGTCTCTTCAATTATTGCGGCAGTCGGGGTGAGGTCCGTGGTAGGTTTGACGGGGATTACTTTGGCCTCAAACTTTGGGACCTTCATTCTTTACGGCTTGACCTGCATCTGGACGATCATTGCATTTAAACACCGCAAGGACTTTAACTTTCTAAAGCATGCGGTAATTCCGTTCCTTGGTCTTATTACCAATATCATCATGGTGGTGTCAATTCTTTATCTTTATATTATCGGGAATGCTGACGCCGTAGCTGAGGCAAAGATTTGTTTCATTATTGCAGGCACCTGGGGCGCGGTGAGCCTCCTTTATGTTGCGCTGAGCAGTGTCCAGAAATCCTATCGCGTACGGTTGGTGACATGCCTGATCCGCCCCGAACAGCTTGGGGACGTCGTTTCGGCCTTGAGAAGGGAAAATCTGATTATGGGAATGACCGTCATGGATGTACGCGGTTTTGGACGTCAGCGTGGCGAAAAGGATGAAGCGGTCGGCCAGGAAACGATTCGTTTTCTCCCTAAAACAAAATTGGAAGTTATCGTGAAAGACTGGGATGTCGATCGGACTATGGCGGTTATCAGCGAAGCGGCGCGTACCGGAAGTATCGGTGATGGAAAGATCCTTGTGCTTGAGGCATCGGCAGCTATGCGCATCCGTACCGGAGAGAAGGGTGTTTATGCGATGTGAAACGCGGGCTCATGCTTTGTGATGAGGAAGTTTATGCACTGCCAGGATGGAATTTATGGTCAGTGAGCGGAGCATGGAAATTGATTCCATCATCCATAAAAGAAAATCGCTGACATTCGGTTAAGGAAATTAGATTAAGGAAAATAGAAAAAACTTATATTGAGGAAGGGGACATGATCAGCTATGAAAAAGTTGGAAATCATCATCCGGCCAGGAAAAATTGAAGCAGTACGCAAGGCAATGGAAGCGGCAGGCTGCAACGGCCTTACCGTAATACAAGCCGAAGGACACGGGACCCAGAAGGGCATGACGAAGCAAAACCAGTTCGGTGGCGGAAGTTATCTGATGGAAATGGTTCCTAAGGTTCGTATCGTGGCTATTGTTAAAGATGATTATGTGGAGCCGATAATCGAAGCGATCATCAAGGAAGCCAGGACAGGGCAGCACGGGGATGGGAAGATATTCATCTCCGATATCAGGGACTCCGTCCGTATTCGGACTGGGGAAAGAGGAGAAAAGGCAATCTAAGAGCGGTGAGATCAGCTTTAAATGTTAGCCGGGGTTTTAATAGCCTGGTTGTGCTTCATGTTGAGATTCAATAAAAGATCGGATTCCTAACATAGCCTTAGAGCTAAAAAAGGTGCATGGTTAAATTTACCATGCGCCTTTTTTTGGCCGAATGTATTTTTTTATTTTTCCCTCTTATTTTTCTTGCCTCTTTATCCTTCCTTCGCTGTCGACACTTTTCTATCGAGAGACCTCATATAAGGTGAGCCTGGATTATGCAATTTTCGCCCCCTAAAAGCTGATCGTTATCGTTAAATTGTCCTGCCAGCTTGGCCGTTTGCCAAAATCCTGGCAGTGTTGTCTGCGGATTGGCATATGCCACAACGCTGAGTTTTTGAAGGGCAAAATATTCATTATAAAACTTAACCTGCGGAAAATTAAATAGTTATATTAACATTTTTGCAGCCTGTTTGATATGATTATGCCCCGGCACAACTTTTGCTCTAGTAAGAAAACAGAGATGAAAGAAACATTCATCAAATTAAGGGAAACTACTGACATTTGATGAAGGGAATTTGATCAAGGAAAATAGAAAAAATTTACAATGAGGAAGGGAACGTGATCAGCTATGAAAAAGTTAGAAATCATCATCCGGCCAGGAAAAATTGAA
>JAUPLM010000396.1 GCA_030836965.1 Thermodesulfobacteriota bacterium
CATTTTCAGTCGCATCGGCTTCTATAACCGCATCCTTGCTCACATCCGTCTTTTCAGCATTTTTTATTCCAGCGGTCTTGCCCTGAAATCCGCCTCCGACAGAGATATTCCCGCCGCCGCTCCTTCCCGAAGCCTTCAGATTGCTGTATTCGACAAGCCCTACTACTTTTCCAGTAACCTCAATGTATCCGCCGGTCTCGTCTTCTTCTTCGCCGGAAACATCGAGTGTCCCGCTGTTAAACGTTATACCCTCATCTCCGCCGTTAAGTTTTATAACACCGTTTTTATACTCAAGAGTCCTTGCCTCTATAATACCCCTGTTATTGACTACCGATTTTATCGCATCGTAGGCAACTTTTGCGCTTAATACGACCTCTCCTCCGTCAGCCGTAATCCGGCCTTCATTAAGAACTCCGTTTTCAAGGATCGACGCGTCAATCCCGAGTACTTTATTTTTCACGCTCTCGTTTATGACGAAATTGATCAGGTCATTACCGGCAAAATTTAATGTTATCTTCTCCCCTGCCCCTAGATTAACCTTGCCTAAATTTGCAATTATCGCGCCCTGGTTCACAATTCCCGGCGCAAGCAGAGATACGCTCCCGCCGTCTGCCGCCGATATTTTGCCCTGATTTAAAATTGACGCGAGTGACGCGCCAGGATTTTGAATAAACACGTAATTGCCTGAGAGAAAGTCAGAATTGGATATGTCAAGGGTGCTTCCCACAAATGAATTCGTTTCGATCCTGCCGGTAGGGCCTACCATTACTCCATTGGGGTTGATTACAAAAATGCGTCCGTTTGCTGAAAGAAGACCATGAATTGCCGAAAGATCGCCGCCTGTCACGCGGTTTAAGGCGATGGATGCTGCGCTGGGCTGAAGGAATCTGACAGCCTCCTGCTGGGCTATCGAAAACTGCTGCCAGTTTATAATCGCCTTGTCGCTTGCCTGGTTCACCTGCATGTTGAGCTGGTCGGGTTGTGTTATCCCCGCCGAACCGGCTACAACATTTCCACCTTTAGGAAGTGCGAAAATATGAACAGGAAATACAAGGGAATAAACCATGTATATCAGCATTAAAGCCGATATCCTTCGTTTCAACTGGTTCTTTCTCATATATCCTCCGGCATGGTTATATAAAAGGGTCAAAGGCAGGCATCATCATCTCTATCCTGTTAATCCTGTCTAAAAACCTCCGTGGTTAAAAATCCCACTTGACTCCTCAACCCTTGAATCCTTGACTCCTTTTGCTTTAACTAAAAGAAATTCCACGAGGCCTGGAAGTAATGATAAAAATTATCCCCGTTTTCTTTACTGGTAACAGGAAAACCCATGTCATATTTGAAGCTGAACATATCCTTGTAATAAAGTCGTATCCCCCATCCGTAACCGCCCAGATATTCTGATTTATGCTCATCCGGAGGAATCGGATCGACTATGAATACCCCGCCGTGATCATAGAAAAAAGCTATCTGGGCAAGCTGGGATATTTTCTGCCCGAACAGAGTCATGTTCTCGATATAGGGCGGTGCCATCATCAGTTCGGCTGACAGCACATAACCCTTGTCGCCGAGATATAACGAAGGATCATGGCCTCTTACCGTGCCGTATCCGCCGATGATCGTTTCTTCTACCGGAAGAAGTCTGTCCTTTGTCCAGTATCCCGTACCCCTGACCAAAAGGTTGGTGTTTCCGTAAATTTTTTGTATTCGCACGGCATTTAAAGAAAACTTTCCGAAAAATTCATCCGCTTCCAACCTGCTGTATGGGTAATCGGGATCCTCTTCAAGTTTTCCGTAATACCCGCCTACGGACAAGATGTTTTTGCCGAGATATTTGTCAAGGTTGTCGAAATTGAAAACACCGTAGTACAAATTCATCTCATCAACGCTGACTATATCTCCCAGAAGCTCGTTTTCTATATATTTATTCTCAATGCCGACCGTCAGGGTAAGATTCATATCTCTTTTTCTTATGAGAGGATGCAGAAGTTTACCGCCGTATATTCTTGTACGACCCAGCAATCCCAGGTCAGCCAGATCCATACCCACCGCATATGAACCTTTCAGATACGAAAACGAAAATTTCGTTCCATATTTATTTATCGGTATGGAAATTTCTCCATGGCCCAGGGATGAATCATCGGGGCTGTTGCCCGTAATACCTCTAACTGTGAGGACACTTCCCCAGTTATAGTCAATAAGTTTCAGCGTACTTCCGTAACGATCTTCACTTACCCTTTCGGATCCGTAGTTATTGTAATCGACTCCGAGTTTTACCCCTAACGCAATAGCAGGAGTCTCTTTAGCATTCAAAACTACATCCACGGTTCCGGGCTTTTCGCCACCCTTCAACATGATTTCCGTATTTACTTCCGGTATGTCCTTTGAGAGAAGAAGCCCTTTTTCAAGAAGTGATTCCTTGACGACACCAAGATCTTCCTGCTCTTTAAAATAACGTTTTAAAACATAATCCTTGTAATATCTGTTCCCTGTTATCCGGATCTTTCCGATCTTTCCTTCAGCCACCGATATCTTTAAAATACCGTCCTTGATCTCCTGCTCGGGCAGGTAGGCTCGCGCAAGAATATAGCCCTTCTCCTGGTATGTCACGGTGATAAGGTCGGTCACCTTGCTCATCTCTTCCATAGAAAGGTCTTTGTTCTTATATGGCTCAACAATCTTATTCAGGGTTTCGGAATCGATAACGGTATTGCCCGTAACCGTTATATCCTTGATAAAAACGGTATCGCCGTTACCTTCCGTTATTCCTTCCATCCGGTCACTGCACTCGGCCAAATCCGAATAATAAAACATACCGGATGCGGTTAAGAAAGCCAGAACAAATAACCATTCAACTCTTATTTTCACAGGTGCCCTCCATAACATTATCCCATTACAGGATGAATTGAGGAAAAAGAAAATGGATGTCGGGTTTGGCCTTTATGATAAATTTGAAATTTGATCCGGGTAAGAAATAATGATGACCGGGAGCAAATAAGAAACAGATAGTCCGGTCTGTCGAGATCAGAAAAATTCAATATTGAACAGGAAAGAATCATTGAGACATCCCTTCCAAGCAATAAAACGAAATGATTACAGATAAGAAAAAGCTGGTATTTATAGCTTATTGCTCAAACCTGGACAACAGAGCTAAGCGGCGGAATTTTAAATAAACAGCAACTTATTGTCAACACAATTAAACCAAAAAACGTTGCTAATATAAACCGATTGCTAATTTTGTTATTAATTCATTTTATCGGAAAATATTCTTGAAAGCGTTTTTTTAATATGCTAGGAGAAGCCTGCTAAAAGATTCGAGGAATCAAAAGGGCAAAATACTTAAACAGCGGTAACCGGAAACATAGGATTCAGATACGAAGAAGGGCAATAGGACATAGAGCGCGAGGCGTGAGGCGCCGGTCACAAGACTTTATATTTAGCACTGACATCTGAAACCTGACATTGTGACAACTCCGGAACCCTTCTATAAAGGATTTAATAATGAGTTCAAAGAAAGAACTTAAAATCGCATATTCTCTTGCTGCTATCCTTTTAGTTGTCGGAATAATCAGCTTTTCGGCATTTCCTGCCGGAACCCCCGGGGCGCCGGTCCGAATCATGTTTAAAAGCCTTGCCGGTAAAGTCCTTTTTGACCATAAAACACACGTTTCAGAAAAAGGCTATGCTCTTTCATGCGGTGATTGTCACCATCATCCGGAAGGGGATGAATCATCCGTTCGCGCCTGCGGTGACTGTCATGTTTCTTCGGAAGATGATGCACCTGCCCCCAAAACATGCCTTGATTGTCATGAATCTGAAGATTTTGAGGGTATAAAATTGACAA
>JAUPLM010000397.1 GCA_030836965.1 Thermodesulfobacteriota bacterium
AAGATGAAGCGCGCGGTGAAATACCAAATTTACGGATACCGCTTGAAAAGGAAGGAGCCGAAATCTATTATTCGGTCATAGGCCCCGAGCCGAAATTCCGCGCCCAGCTTATATATCAGGCGGCAGTCATTATGCACGCGGCTGGAGTTGACTGGACAATGCCGGCAACGCCCGGATGGGATAACAGTGATATGTGCATGTTCACCGGCGACTTTGAGATGATGGCCCGGCTGAAAAAAGTCCACTATGAATCAGCATCAAGACTGAAAGTTAAAAAAATAGTCATGGGAGAATGCGGCCATGCCTTCCGCTCGGTTTATGACGTCGGCAACAGGGCTCTGGGATGGAAGATGCCGCCAATACCAATTATACATGCAATCGAATTTTATTATGAACTGATCAGAGACGGAAAAATCAAAATAGCAAAAAAATATGAAAAACCGGTTACTTTCCATGATCCGTGCAATACTGTCCGAGGCAGAGGACTCCATGAAATGGGACGCTATGTAACAAACGCAACATGTGAAAAACTGATCGAAATGCATCCCAACCGCGAGCATAATTACTGCTGCAGCGCCGGAGGAGGGGTTATCAACTGCGGCCCGCCTTACAAGATGACCCGTGTAGACGGTAACAGAATAAAGGCTGAGCAGCTTTTCGCGGCAAAGGCAAAAGGGGCCAAAACAATCATCGCTCCTTGCCATAACTGTCACGGCGGGCTTGAAGATATAGTTCATCACTACGGGCTTGATATGGACATAAAGTTCCTCGGCGATATTATTTACGAAACAATGGAAAAACCATAAACAAACTCTATCTTTGACCTTGTAACCAGCAAGGGGGTCTTAAATGAAAAAAAATATATGGAGACTGTTTGCGATTGCGATAACGGCTGCTGCCGTTGTTGCAGTGACCGCCTATTCCCAGGAAAACGTCAAATCGGTTCAGGACAGTGCTTTCAAAACGAAGATGAGGCCCGGCGCCGTTTTTTTGCATGACGAACACAACGAAAAAGCCGAAATCGGCGATTGCGGAACCTGCCATCATGTATATAAAGACGGAGTGAAAATCGAGGATGAGACCTCCGAAGATAAGGAATGTTCCGAATGTCACAAAATAAGCGGAAACCCCGTGCCGCTCGCCGTAAAATACCACCTCAGGTGCAAGGGTTGCCACGAGGAAAAAAAGGCCGGCCCGGTGACGTGCAGCGAATGCCACATCAGATAATTTTGAGTAGTCTGTTGTTAAAGAATATCAGATTCTCTTGTTCCAGGTTAAAGGAAAAGAGATAAAGTCAGGGTTCAAAGGGTCAAGGAGTCATGAAAATATACATTCATTTTTTCACTTGAATCCTTGAACCCTTGAATCCTTGAATCCTGTTATAAAAAAGCGAGGTGTACCATGGCAAAAAAGATTCTTGTCATTGATGATGATCCGATTATCGTTAAATATCTTGTAAGCCTTCTAAAAGACAATGGCTATGAAACCTGTTCGGCTTCTGATGGGGTGGAAGGATACGAAGTTCTGAAAAAGGAAAAACCCGACCTTATCACTCTCGATCTTCAGATGGCTGAAGAATGGGGCACGAATTTTTACCGTAAAATATCAAAAAACAAGGAATACAAAGATATTCCCGTCATAGTTATAAGCGGAATGGCAGGCCGGCACCTTTCCATAAAAAACGCCGTCGCCTACCTTCCCAAGCCGTTTGATCCCGACAAACTGCTCGGCATACTTAAAAGCACGATCGGATAGGCCTATGAAGGGAATGGACAAAAAAATACTCCTGGTGGATGATGAGGAAGGAATCAGAAAAGTACTCGGCATATCCCTGTCCGATATGGGTTATGATGTAGTTACCGCCGAAAACGGCGAAGAAGCCCTTTCCATTTTCAGAAAAACCTCTCCGCAGATAGTTTTAACCGATATAAAAATGCCCGGAATGGACGGTGTTGCCCTCCTCCGCAGGATCAAAGAAGAAAGTCCCGATACCGAAGTCATCATGATCACAGGACACGGTGACATGGAACTGGCGATCAAAAGCCTCAAATATGAAGCAACCGATTTTGTCGTAAAACCCATAAATGATGATATACTTGAAATAGCGCTCAAGAGAGCTCATGAAAAGATCGACATGCGGCGCAAAATCAAGGATTATACCGAAAACCTTGAAACAATGGTGAAGGAGCAGTCTGCAAGGCTCATTGAAGTTGAAAGGCTTGCGGCAGTCGGCCAGGCAATCGAAGGGCTTTCTTCTGCAATCTGGAATTTTGCGGGAGGATATGAAGGCGGTATTCAATACTTCAATGAGATGCCCTGTCTTGTGGCAATACACAACAGTGATCTCAAAATCGTTGCGGCAAACCAGCTGTATAAGGAACGGCTGGGAGACAAGATCGGCCAGAACAGCTGTGAAATATACGGTAATAAAACATCGGGACGCCCGGAATGCTCCGTTGAAAAAACATTCAGGACCGGAAAGGGACAACGAAGTCAGGAAAAAATCAAATATCTTTCCGGCGAAGAAGTCCCGGTTATAGTACATACCGCTCCGATCCGCGGTAAGGATAATGAAGTCGAACTTGTGCTTGAAATATCAGCAGATGCAACGGAGGTCAAGCGCTTAAGGGAAGAGCTTGAAGCAACAAGGCAGAGGTATAAGCAGCTTTTTGATGAAGCTCCGTGCTATATAACGGTCCAGGATAAAAATTTTAACGTTACGGAGGCCAACAGACAGTTCAAGGATGATTTCGGCGGCGAAACCGGCTTTAAATGTTTTGAAATTTATAAGCAGCGGCAGACCACCTGTCCCAACTGCCCCGTTGAAAAGACCTTTAAAGACGGGAAATCCCACCAGGCTGAGATGGTTGTTACATCCAAAACAGGCGAACAGATCAATGTTCTTATCTGGACCGCTCCGATAAAAAACGCGGCGGGCGAAATCACTCAGGTAATGGAGATGTCGACCAATATAACCCAGATACGAAAGCTTGAGGATCATCTCTCTTCTTTAGGACTACTTATAGGCTCAATTTCACACGGCATAAAAGGCCTTCTCACGGGCCTTGATGGCGGTATGTACCTTGTTGAATCAGGCTTCTCCAAAGAAAACCGTGAGCAGGTCAAAGAAGGCTGGGATATAATAAAGCTTATGGCAGGCCGCATAAGGGGTATGGTTCTTGATATTCTTTATTATGCGAAGCACAGAGACCTCAAGTGGGAAGAGGTCGACGTTTTGAGTTTTGCTGAAGACGTTGCTGCGACAATAGAGCCCAAGATACGGATACAGAACATAGAACTTATCCGGAAATTTGACCCTTCAATGGGGGAATTTGAAGTTGACCCCGGTATTGTGCGTTCAGCTTTGATCAATATACTTGAAAACGCCATCGATGCCTGCACCGAAGACAAATCGGAAAGAGCTCATAAGATAACATTTGGCGTGATGCAGGATAAAAACCATATTATTTTTGATGTATACGATAACGGAACAGGTATGGACAAAGAAACAAAGGATAACCTCTTCACTCTTTTCTTTTCGTCAAAAGGAAGCAAGGGAACAGGCCTGGGGCTCTTTATATCAAACAGGATAATCCAGCAGCACGGCGGCGTTATAACTGTTGAAACGGAACTTGGCAAAGGTTCTCACTTTTCCATAATACTGCCTAAACTTTTACCCGAATCGGTAAAAGTCCCCATTATCGAAAAAGAACAGAATGTCTGATA
>JAUPLM010000398.1 GCA_030836965.1 Thermodesulfobacteriota bacterium
AGAAGGTCATTACAAACAAAAAAAAGACTCTTCTCCCGGGAAGAGTTGTAGCTTCGTTATGCATGGGATCGGAGAAACTCTACCGGTTTGTCGATAATAATCCGGCCTTCTATTTCAGGTCTTCCGAATTTGTCAATGATCCGACAGTTATTGCCAGGAACGATAATCTCATTTCAATAAGCTCCGCCCTCGAAGTTGATCTGACAGGGCAGGTCTGCTCGGATTCGATGGGGTATCTTTTTTACAGCGGTATAGGCGACCAGGTCGATTTCCTGCGCGGCAGCTCGATGTCCAAAGGTGGTTTTTCAATCATTGCGCTTCCTTCGACCGCTCAGAACGGCAAGGTATCACGTATTGTGTCACATCTGAGCGAAGGAGCGGGTGTGGCAACAACAAGAGGAGATGTCAACTTTGTTATAACCGAATACGGTATTGCCGAACTGCAGGGGAAGAGTATTTATCAAAGGGTGATTGAACTGGCCCAGATTGCGCACCCTAAATTCAGGGAAGAGCTCATAGAAACGGCTAAAAAACGGCATTATATTTTTTCAGATCAATTGACGCCAATACAGGATGATCTTCTCTTCCTGGAAGGATATAAATACAGTTTAAAGCTGAAAAACGGAAAAACGGTTGATTTCAGGCCCCTCCTCTCATCCGATGAATTTGCATACAGAAATTTTTTCTATTCGCTGCAGGAGAAGACGATCTACCTCAGATTTTTTTACAAAATGAAAATATTTTCCCATGAAGTAATTCAGAAGCAATGGGCCAGAATCGATTACCGGAAGAATATGTCCGTTATAGGTCTTGTGCAGAAAGCGGGGCATCAGGAGATTATAGCCATAGCTTCATATGCAATGGATGAACCCGAAACAGCGGAAGTGGCATTTGTGGTAAGAGAAGATTATCATGGAATGGGTATAGCCTCATATCTACTTGAAATTCTGGAAAAAATAGCAAAAGAAAACGAGTATAAGAGTTTTTCCGCCACCGTTCTGAGGGAAAACACAGCTATGATCCATATCTTCCGGAAAAGGTATCCGAATGCGAAAATATCACAAAGCAGCGGGAGCGATATACATATCCTGATGAATTTTGATGACGCCAGGCAGGCTCAGGTCAAAAGTAAATAACACCGGCCTCTTTCTCCCAACATGCTGAGAGATGAGGTATATTTACTTTATGTATTCATAAAGATCTTTAAGACTGACGATAGGACTGATAAAACCGCCCGGAGCCACCTGAGTAAAATATACAAGATTCGAACCCTGATGATTGTCATGGGAGAAAGAGATGGTGAAACCCCCGAGATCCGCATTTACCTGTTTTTCCGCGGTATCTATAAAACCTTTGCGGGAAAGCGGTTCCGGTGTTTCAGCCAATATCTTACACAATGCCTTTGCGGCAATGAATCCTTCCATCCCCATGAAATTGGGCTCTGCTCCGGGTGTAAACTGCTTAAGCAGGCGTTGATATTCTCCGACAACCGGGATTTTTTTGAAGAATGGAAAAGGAACAACTTGCGTAACGACGACTCCGAGTCCGTTATTCTGCAGTATCTGCCCCATGGCATCGGATCCTACAAAAGATACATTAAGAAAAAGAGCCTTGCTTCCCTGTTTTCTCATTTCGGAAATAAATTTTGCGCATGGAGCGTATGCGCCGACCATTATGATGGCGCCCGGGTTGGTTTTCAGCATATCCTTAACGGCCGTTTCGACCTCTAACGTGTTTCGGGGGTAGCTGGCTTCGTTTAAAATCTCGAGATCACGTCTTGCAAGGGCTCTTTTCACGCCGTCGAGTCCGGCTTTCCCGTATGAATCGTTCTGATAAAAAACCGAGATGCGCTTAATGTTTTTTACAGAAATTAATTGTTCGACCATTGCCTCTGTTTCCTGATAATAGCTTGCCCGTATATTGAATACCTGTCGGTTTACGGGAGTCCTCAACAACTCAGCACCCGTGAACGGGGCAAAATAAGGGACCTGTTTTTCCGTTGCTATGGGAACCGCGGCAGCAGAAGTCGGCGTTCCGACATATCCGAAGAGAAGGAATATTTTATCATTATCAATCAGTTTTTTTGTATTTGCCGCGCAAATTTCCGGCTCATAACCGTCATCGTAACTGATGAGACGAATTTTTTTACCTTTGATTCCGCCGATTGAATTTACATAGTCTATATATGCCCTTGCTCCGTCTCGCATACCCATTCCAAGAGCCTGGGCCGGCCCTTTCAATGCGCACGACTGTCCTATGATAATTTCAGTTTCTGAGACTCCGGTCTCACCAAAAGAATCGATAGGAAACAAAAAGATATGAAACAATGAAGTCAGTCCAAGCAATATAAAAAACCTTGATAATTGACAGATTTGTTTATTCATATGGGTAGTCCTTTCAAAACTGCTTAAACCGCAATAACAATTATTTCCCCAGCGACTTGTCATGGCGAGATTCAGTTATTGTTCAATGGATATTCTGTATATTATTAATTCTGGCATGTTGCAAGTAAAATGAGATATATTGCGGCAGACATGAGGTAGATAAAAAATATGTCAAGAAATTTAAAATGTTGCTTGATAATTCGGATTAAACTGATATAAGAAAACGGTGTGCTGAAAACAGGGTTTCGGACAAAATTTCATGACCTGAGGAGGCTGATATGAGAAGAGAAGGGAAATTGCTTATAAATACCTTTTTGATCTTTTTATCGTTCCAGTTTTTCTTGAACGAATGTGTGAGCGGACAGACTTTGAAAGGGCAGGAAGATAAGGTGATTATAGGTCTCAATGTACCCCTTACCGGTTCATACAGCGATCAGGGCAAAGACGAAGAAATGGCTTATAAACTTGCCATTGAACAGATAAATGCAAAAGGCGGAGTGCTTGGGAAAAAAATCGAATATATCCTGAAAGATACGAAAACGGATGCCGCGATCGCAAAGCAAAATGCGATAAATCTGATACGCCAGAATAATGCAGTCTTGATTACAGGAGGTTCAAGCAGCGCCGAAGCGGTTGCTCAGGGAGATGTCTGCCAGGAACTGGGCGTAATTTTCATGGCAGCTTTGACTCATTCCAATGCAACAACCGGCCATGATAAATTAAAATCGGGACAGGAGCTTCAGAAAGCACACAGGCATACATTCAGATGGTATTTCAATGCATGGATGACGGCAAAAGCCCTGGCCCCTTATCTTGTTGGACAAATCAAGAAAAACGCCACATTTTTTTATATTACTTCAGATTATACGTGGGGACATTCTCTGGAAGAATCAATGAAATGGAGGACCGAGCTTGCGGGATGCGATACCATTGGAACCATCCGGGTTCCCCTTGGCACTAAGGATTATAAAAAAGAGCTGGCGGCCGCACAAAAAGAAAACCCTGATGTCCTGGTTATGAGCCTCTTCGGACAGGATATGGTGGCTGCCCTGAAACAGGCCAGTCAGATGGGATTGAAAAAGAAAACGCAGATAGTCGTTCCGCTTATGGAACTGAATATGGCTCACGGCGCGGGCATAGAAGCCATGGAAGGGATACTGTCGACGGTAAACTGGTACTGGGATATGGGGAAGCGTTTTCCTGGAACAAAACAATTTGTTGATGCTTTTTATGCAAAATATAAGAAAATGCCCGGCGGAGCAGCTGCCTGTGCATGGGTAGCTATTTACGAATGGGCGGCCGCAGTGGAAAAAGCGGGCAGTTTTGAATCTGCAAAGGTTATCAAAGCGCTCGAAGGGCGCAAATTTACTCTGTTGAAAGATCAGGAGGAATGGAGAGAATGGGATCATCAGGCAATAAGCTCGGTATTCATTGTTCAGGGGAAAACTAAGAGTGAATCGAAAGGCGCGTGGGATCTGTTAAAAATTGTCGGTGAAAAA
>JAUPLM010000399.1 GCA_030836965.1 Thermodesulfobacteriota bacterium
CTCTTTTTATTTTCTCGCCAGACGGAGCTGTTTAATTTATCCGTTTTCAGGCTGCACGGATAAATTTTCCCTTCCGACCAGTAATAAGGCTTATCTGTTGAAACGCCTCCGGCAAGATCGAGTCCGACCATGCTTGGCAATTTTTTCGCTTTCACAGCAAGAGAAGAGGGGTTCAAATCGGATGTCGAAATAAAGGCCCGCATGGCGCCCTTATCCCTGATATGCCTTGTAAGGGCACGGGTATCAAATCCTTCGATACCAAGGATCCCCTCTTTTTGAAGATAATCCCTCAGGGTTGCTTTTGATCTGAAGTTGCTCGGATACTCCTGATATTCCCTGATCAGAAAAGCCGAGACCTGGATCTTGGCCGACTCGATATCTTCATGATTAACGCCGTAGTTGCCGATCAGCGGATAGGTCATCACAACCATCTGACCGCTGTAGGAAGGATCTGTGATGACTTCCTGGTATCCGGTCATGCTTGTATTGAACACTACCTCACCCCATGCCTCTCCCGGGCCGGTAAAACTTCTGCAGGCGAATGTTCTTCCGTCTTCAAGGGCAAGCAGTGCTTTCATTTCATCTGTTTCCATATTATATAAGGGGGCCGGGGTTCAAAGGTTGAAGAGTCATTGAAAATTTTCACTCTCCCACTATCACATCTGTTCATTAAATCAAATCTATTCAATCGATTCATTCTTCACCATATTCCACACTACGCATGTACACTCGCCTGCGCAGAATCCGCAGCCGATACATCCTATCTTATAAGCAACCATTTCAAATGACCACAAAACAATTTGATATTATTAATTATTACTCTAAACAGAAACTATTCCTGTCTTATGGCGCAGATATAGATTATATACATGACAATTAAATTAGCAATACCTGTGCCAGAAAAAATGTAAAAAGGATTCAGGAATTCAAGGGTTCACGTGTAATAATATTATTTCAACCTGAATCCTTGTATTTTTAAATAGTTGAATTATGGTTTATATTACACGGAGAGCTCACAAAAATTCCGGTTTTCCGTAAGAACGCGCTCTGCCTGCCCTGTATCTATTTAAGAACTATACATAAATGTTATAAGGTATATTTTTTTATTACAGTTTTGTAACCATTTTTATTTATATGGTTCTATATAAAGAAACAGGGTTCAAGGATTCAAGGGGACCCCTAATCCCGGCCCCCTTAAAATTATTATAATAGGAGATCTGTATGCCTGGAAATATTTCACGAAGATCCTTTTTAAAAGGAGGTATTGCCGCATGCGCGGCTGCGGCTTCCGGTATCCCGGTTTCGGCATCCGGAGCTGATAAGGATAAACAGATAGCGACACTTCTCGATATAGGAAAATGCATCGGGTGCGGGGCATGTGTTGAAGCCTGCAGCATGGTAAACGCGGCAAAATACCCGGAGCCGAAGAAACCATTTCCTAAAATGTACCCGGACAGGGCTAAACCGGAAGACTGGTCCGGAAAAAGAGATGTCAATGACCGCTTGACCCCATACAACTGGCTCTTTATTCAGAGCGCCGATGTAACGGTGAATGGGGAGGAGAAAACGATTACCATTCCAAGAAGATGCATGCACTGCACAAACCCGCCTTGCGTGAAACTGTGCCCATGGGGTTCGGCAAAACAGCTTGAAAACGGCATATCCCGCATAGATCCCGACCTTTGCTTAGGCGGCGCAAAATGTAAAGAGGTCTGCCCCTGGGAAATCCCCCAGCGTCAGACCGGAACCGGGCTTTATCTTGATATTCTTCCGGCTTTTGCGGGAAACGGCGTGATGTACAAGTGTGACCGGTGCTATAACCGCATTGCCGAAGGCAAGCTTCCGGCATGCATCGAGGCATGTCCCGAAAAAGTTCAGGAGATAGGTCCGAGGGATGAAATCATAAAAAAAGCTCATGCGCTTGCAAAAGAGACGAACGGATACATTTATGGTGAAAATGAAAACGGAGGAACAAATACAATTTACGTATCCCCGGTTCCGTTTGATGTTTTGAACAAGGCCATTGAAACAGGAAAGGGAAAACCTCATCTTAAAGCCGTATCCGATTCCATGGAGAAGGCGAACAATCTGGTTGCCGCAATGGCGATAGCTCCCATAGCAGGCATAGCCGCCGCTATCGGAACATTTTATAAATATTCCAGAAAAGATAATGAGGGAAAAACAGATGAAGAGAAATAAGAACGTCTATTACCTGTATCTTTTGACGATTATATTCATCTCCTTGTCCGGTGGCGGACAGATGCCCATTTTCAAAAGATATTACATAGCGGATATACCCGGACTTGGATGGCTCGCCAGATTTTATATAACACACTACGTTCATTATATATGTGCGGCTCTCATTATCGGGATAACGTCATACGCGGCAGCCGGTTATCTGCTCTCAGCAAAGAATAAATTGAATTTGACCGTTTCCGGATATTTAAGATCAGCTCTGATAGCCGGATTGATAGCCACCGGTATTCTGCTCGTAATAAGAAATTTCGAAGGATACATATTTTCCCATAATTTAATAATTTTTCTTGATTTGAGCCATCTTGCGCTGGTGATGCTCTTTCTTTTCACAAGCCTTTACTGCTTTCTCTTCAAAAAGAAATGGACGGCTTCGTAAAAAGTAATTATGCTTTGTTGTCGGAATTTTGCCTTTTAACTATTAATGAACGACTTTTTATTGTAAAAGGAGAAAATAATGAAGGAGATAGTAATTCTACTTGTTGTTATCGGAGTATGGGTCCTGTTGCAGGCTTATATACTGCCGAAATTCGGAATATCAACCTGAATGCGTAATTCTTGTCAGGTGACAAGCACAAAGGATGATGAAAAAACCCCCGGAACGGAAAAAGGTAAGTGACGAAGACGCCGGATTGATCAATGCCATAAATTCGGGGCGGAAATCCTTATTCCATGATCTTGTAATAAAATACGAGCAGAAGCTCTATAACTTCGGTCTAAAGATGTGCGGAGAAACAAGAGATGCCGAAGATATGGTTCAGGAAACTTTTTTAAATGTCTACAGGTATCTTTCTGATTTCAGATATGAAGCAAGCTTTAAAAACTGGCTATACAGGATAGCAAGTTCGGCATGCATAAAAAAAAGGCGGAAATCAAAATTTGCGCCTCAAAAAGATATATCACTCGAAGATTTCATTCCTGATGATAAAAATAATATTCCGGACAGCCTGCCTTCCTGGGCTTCGGAACCGCTTGAAAAAATATTAAACGACGAACTGTCCGACAATATGAGCGAAGCGATTCTCTCTCTTCCCGAAAAATACAGAGTTGTACTTGTTTTAAGGGATATCGAAGGCTTCAGCACCGAAGAGACCGCCCGGATTCTGAATATAAAACCTGCAAGCGTAAAAGTGAGGCTCCACAGAGCGCGGCTTTTTCTTAAGGATAAACTAAAAGGTTATTTTTCTGAATGAGAGAAAATAATCACGATCATAAAAAATGCATTTCGATATTTAAAAGGCTCTCTGAGTATCTGGATGGCGAGCTGGACGCAAAAGCTTATGAAGAAATGCGGGTCCATATCAAAGAGTGCGTCAAGTGCGAAGTCTGCCTTGAAACCCTGAGAAGAACTGTCGCTCTTTGCAGAAATATCAAAATGCAGAGGGTTCCGGACAGGTTGAAAGAACGGTTGAAGTCGATGGTTCATGGATCCCCGAACCCCTGACCTTTTGAATCCCTGAATTTTTACTATTCAACAAGTTTTGCGATCTCATCTAAAAGCGGCGGTTTCAAAGTCCTCCATTTCGGCTTTATGGCGCTATCTTCATGCCACTCGAATTCAACAGCTTCAAAACTTTCGGGTATGACATGCTCGTTTTTCTCGCCGTAGACTTTAGCGGGATAATGTTCGATCCATAACATGCGGTGCGGGTCGATGTGGAAATCCTGTGTAACCATCGTGGCAATATGCCCCGCGCAGCTTCTGATCGACATGACGCTTTCCGGAACATCCGAGACGATTACAATTATCGGCCTTAAATGCGCCACCGCTTTTCCCGCCGCCTTTGACATGTCGTATATCCGGAGCCTGCACATGCCGCTTCCGAGGGAAAGTTTCCCGCCCCATCCCTTCCATGAATATATTATATCTCTGATAAGCATAATGATTCTTATTACTTTTCTGTCTGGATTATACTTTTTATTAATTCATCGATTTTAGTGTCTTCATAAAAATTAATTATTCACACAAAGACGCAAAGACACCAGGAAAATCTTTTGAAAATATTCAGGTTTTGCTTTGTGCCCTTCGTGAACTTTGTGTGAGATCGCCTTATTATGATAGCGCCAATTTTCACATCGTTCATATTTCGAA
>JAUPLM010000400.1 GCA_030836965.1 Thermodesulfobacteriota bacterium
TGTTACAATCGAAAACCGTCCTTTTATATTCTCAACAGGTGTATCAAGTATCTCTATCCTGTTTCCTATCCGGTTTATTCGGGCATTTTCCACGGCCTCATTCCTTGCACATGGATCGGTATCAACGCCGGCAGCGCTTATCGAACCCATCATGACACAGGCAATTGCAAGAACGCCGCTTCCTGTTCCAATATCAAGAGCTCTCCCGTTTCCCGGAAAAGCCGGCTCTTCAAAAACATATTCTATGCCTTTTAACGCGAGCCTTGTCGTCGGATGATCTCCGCTTCCGAAAGATATGCCGTGCTGCAACCTGATAACCACATCTTCGGGCCTTTCCTGAAACATCATCCGGTAAGGCGCGAGAACGATCCGTTTCGATATGCGAACAGGTTTATCAAAAGACTTTTCCAGGAAGGAACACCCGTGCTTATAGGAATAAATCAGCTCACCTTCCGTTACAAGCTTCCCGACGGCCTTCTTCAAATCATTCCGACTGATATCAAGCCGGCTTTTTATAACCTTCGCGAGCTTTCCGAAAGTAAGCAGTTCCGGAGAGGCGGCCACCGCTTCGAGTATATACTCCCGCACTCTTCCGGAAGCTTTTACCGATACCGGCTCTTCAGGATTATTGGATGCCGGATTATTTCTTGTCGCGGATCTTGACATGACACTCGCCGCATTTCTCCGATATTTCTCCAAGCTTTATTTTGATGGCCGCTCCGTCCTGCTTTGCCGCAGAAGCCGATATCTCTTTGGAAAACGATGAAATGGCCAGGGTCAGCTCTTTGCCGAGGGGGTTGGGAATGTTCTCGCCGACTTTCTTTGTCTGGGCTGCAAGCTCTTCAGCGTCTTTTGCGATAGCATCAAACCTGCCGGAGCCTATGTTTTCAATGATTGAGGAAAGCCAGGCTTTGCGGGCCCGCATCAGTTTCTGGGAAGGACGCAGTTCCGTACCCGTATCATCGGCGGCAAAAGCCAGAACAGCTGCGGTAAAGAGTACAAAGGATAAAAGGGCGATTGTTCGTTTCATGAGGGTCTCCTTTTATTGGTAAGTGATGGATCAATTATTATACTGCCGCATAGGCCATTCATTTATGCCTAACAAAACAAAAGCTTGTGTTCCCTGCCGCATATCACATTATTCTTGACAGCCATATTGCCAGATATTAATAACAAACGGTTTTAATAATCCGGATCATCCGTTCAAGTCAACAGGATTACCTGGTTTTACGTAAGGATACTGATTCCAGATGAAAACTATTTAGCTTGTGAATAAAAATATTCCCTGATAAAGTCTTCGCAATATTTGGAATAGAGGTGGCATATGCGCAGAATTTATGAATTACTCAGCGGCAAAGTACTGGAGAATCTTTACGGACAGGGCCAGATAACGGTCTTTATCCGCCCCGATGAGGCCGAACGCAGAGACCTGATAGACGAGATGAAGATAGATGAGCACACGCTCTATTCCGCTCTCGACCCCGATGAGCTTGCGCGTCTGGAGATAGAGTGCAACCACGCCGCAATAATATTAAAGTGCCCCAGGGCAACTACCCAGGACATAGTTAATCAGTTTGAAATTTGTTCTCTCGGCATGTTTCTATACAAGGATCAGCTCATAATAGTTGCGGATCATGATATACCTGTCTTTGACGGCAGCAAGCATTTTCTTAAATGCCAGTCATTAAATGATGTGGCAATCAAGAGCATCTATAAAACGATATCTCTTTTCCTGACCCAGCTTCGTTCGATAAACCGTCAGGCATCCGATATTGAATCGAAGCTCCACGGAGCAATTGAGAATGAACAGCTCATGCATCTGTTTGAACTTGAAAAGGTTCTCGTTTACTATGTCAATGCAATTCATTCAAACTCGATAATGCTGGATAAGGTGCGCAACAATATCGCAAAACTGGGATTTACCGTTGACCAGTGCGAGCTTCTGGAAGACGTGTCTGTTGAGAACTCTCAGTGCGCAAAGCAGGCCGAAATATATTCAAGCATTCTTGCCGGACTAATGGACGCCCGTGTTTCCATTATAAGCAACAACCTGAACATAATCATGAAGACACTGACACTTATCACTTTAGGCATAATGGTTCCGACTTTTGTTGTAAGCGCCTTCTCCATGAATGTTAAACTTCCATTCGGGCTGAATGAAAGCCCCATATCATTCTGGATTATCACATCCATTGCATTTGCCTCGGTTTTTGTTCTCGTTATACTCCAGAAAAAAAAGAAATGGTGATCAAAAACTGGCAGCTTAAGACTTTTGTATAAGACCCGAACTGAAGCCGGGCATTGGTATGGGCTGATTCAGAGCCGCCGTAAAATTGTGTAGAAACATATCAACGCCCCCTGACAATCGACAAAGAACAGAAAGGCAGATAGGAAACGCGGCTTGGTGAGCGGTTATTCTTTGGGGCTGTTCAGGTCTTATGGATGCGGATATGCTGCCGTTGCCGGAGGTATAAAAAATCCGACGGCTCTGAATCAGCCCATACCAAAACCCGGCTGATCCGACACAATATTTGAAACAGCGCTTTTGATATCCGGATACCTGAAAGAAAAGCCGTATTTTAAAAGCCTTTCGGGTACGGCCCTCTGGCTTGCCAGAATGGATGATCCGAACTCTCCGAGAATTATTTTAATCAAAAAGGCTGGAGCCGGCATGAAAGCCGGCCTGTGAAGAACGGCTGCCAGCGCTTTTACAAGTTCTTTATTTCTTATCGATCCCGGAGCCGTAAAATTGAGCGGGCCGCTTACGGCCTTGTTATCGAATACGAACAACATTGCCGAGGCAAGGTCTTCGATATGAATCCACGGAAACCATTGCCGGCCGTTTCCGACAGGCCCGCCGGCAAAAAAGCGGAATGCCGGTATCATTTTTCCCAATGCCCCGCCGTCTTTTCCGAGAACGACACCGAACCTTGCGGCAACCACCCTGACTCCCTTCTCACCGGCCCTGAAAGCCTCTTTTTCCCAATCCCGGCAGACAAGAGCAAGAAAATCACTCCCCGGCGGCTCGCTCTCGGTAAGGATATCGTCGCCTCTGTTGCCGTAGTAGCCTGCCGCCGAAGTACTGCAAAGAGTGATTTCTCTCCCGGAGGGAAGAGCTTCCACCAGATTGCGGGTGGTGAGGATTCTGCTTTCATAAATGGTTTTTTTGTATTTTTCATTCCAGCGTTTGAATATGCTTCTTCCGGCAAGATTGATTACCGCATCAACATCTTCGAGCTCCCGCTGCCAGGAACCTTTTTTTGTCGTATCGGCTGAAATGCACTTTAAATTCGGATGGCTTGCCCCGCCTTTAACCGGTCTCCCGCCTGCCGCAATTACAATATGCCCTTTTTTCAGCAAAGAGTTCGAAAGATGTGATCCTATAAAACCGGTGCCGCCTGTTATGAAAATCTTCATTCTTCACATCCTCCTTTGCTGGGTACATACGAACCGTTACGAGACATTCGAATATTACGGACTCGCGAAAATTCACAAGACAGACGGCAAAGTAAAAAGCTCATTATGCAAGGCGTCGTCCGCCAAAGTTTGGTGGCGGAAGGAATGAAGCGTACATATAAGTACGCTGCAATGACGAAAGATGTAGCGCAATCCGCCATAGATCTTTGGCGGACAGAATGACTTTTTACGAAGCCGTCAAACGTCAAAGATTAAACGTTCCCGATTCTATATAGGGGACATCTTCGACATCAATCGCATGCAGTATATCCCCGTGCATCCTTTTTTTCATCTCCAGAATTACAGCCCTTCTTTTTTTAAGGCTTTTTGCGAATGAGAGCGTTTCATTCATGAGATCATTTATATGGCATGCCTTTGCAACTATATTGCTGGCGGCGCATTCCGCGGCCGTCAGGCGCTTTCCTGTAAACTGCAGCTCCTCGAATTTCTGCCGCGGGATAGCCCGGTTCAGCAAAGCGAGCATTCCCGGCAGAAACGGTATGCCCAGATCCACTTCCGGAACGCAGAAAAAGCCCCTGTCCGACCTCATGAACCTGAAATCAAAAGCGCATGTGTAAATTGCGCCCCCCGCGAACGCATGTCCGTTTATGGCAGCGACAGTAATCATCGGAGACATCAGCGTTCTTTTAAAAAAGAGGTTTAATAAATAAAAAAAGTTTTTCGCGGTTTTTACGTCCTTCTGCTGTATGACAGGAAAAAGCCAGTCAAGATCAAGCCCGTTTGAAAAGATTTTATCATGAGATGATCTTACAACCAGTGTCAAG
>JAUPLM010000040.1 GCA_030836965.1 Thermodesulfobacteriota bacterium
CCTTCTTCTATGGCTGTTTCGAAATCTCCGCTCATTCCCATGGAAAGCTCTTCCAGTGAAATATTCTTAACAAAACGTGAATGAGGAGAGCTTACAATACTGTCGCGCAACTTGCGGAGAGCGGAAAAATATGGCCTGACTCTTTCCGGGTCATCATAATAAGGAGGTATGACCATAAGCCCCTTGACTAAAATGTTTTTAAAACGCGTCAGTTCATTAATGAGGTCAGGAGCCTCTTCTTCGCCGATTCCCGATTTTGTCTTCTCTTTTCCGATGTTGACCTGGATAAGGATGTTCTGCACCTTGTTTATTTTTTTTGCCTGAACATCAAGCTCTTCCGCAAGTCTGACGGAATCGACCGAGTGGATCAGGTCAAAGATTTTTACCGCGTATTTTGCCTTGTTCGTCTGAAGATGACCGATGAAATGCCATGAAACGGGAATACCGGAAAGAAGGTCGTATTTCTCCCTTGCCTCCTTGATATAGCTTTCACCAATTATGGAAATCCCATATGCGGCAGCCTCCCTGATTATTTCAGCGGACACTGTTTTGGTGACGGCGACCAGGCGTATGCTCCCGGCTTCACGGTTGCATGAGGACGCAGCCTTTCTGATACGGTCGTATATTTCATTGATCCTGTGTTTCACAATACTTTCGCTTTTCCTGTCGCTGAAATCCCTAAAAAGCTCATTAGTAAGTTAGAAATTATTTCCTGATGGAAATAATTTCATAAACATACTTATACCCCTCAAGGGGGTACTAAAAAGAGTCCCGTTGATCGGGGTTAAGTGAGGATATCTCGACTTTTTACGAGTTAGTCGGAATTGTTTATTCTTTTCATCGAGTCAAACCCAAGCAGGCCCTCTTTTATTAAAAATTCGATGACTTCGCAAACAGGTAATCCGACCACATTTGTATAAGAGCCGTTTACGCTTTTTACAAGAAAGGTTCCGAGTCCCTGGATTGCATATGCTCCTGCCTTGTCGAAGGGTTCTTTAGTGTGGATATACCATTCGATTTCATCTCCGGAAAGATTTTTAAAAAGAACATCTGTTTTTATCGTCTCGGAGAAGAGTCTCCCTTTTGCCCTGCAGCAGATGCAGTATCCGGTTAAAACTTCGTGGGTCTGTCCGCTCAAGCTTTTCAACATTGATCTCGCATCCGTCCGGGATGAAGGTTTGCCGAGGATCTTCCCGTTGATTACCACAACAGTATCGGCGCCTATCACCCAGCTTTCAGGGTATTTATCCGCAATATCTTCAGCTTTTGATTCAGCAAGAATCCGGACATATTCTCCGGGAGAAGATACCGGAACCGAGCTTTCATCGAAACCGCTCGGTATTACGGAAAAAGAAAGTCCCGCCTGTTTTAAGAGATATCTCCTGCGGGCGGATTTTGATGCAAGTATCAGAAAAGGTTTGTCATTTATTTTCTCTCTATTATTCATGCACATATTTCTATCAGAAGCCGGTATTATTTACAATAAACTCTCTCTCCCTTTCTTGACAATTATTTATATAACATGTATTTGGATAAAAAAATCAGCCTGGGTGGCGGAACTGGTAGACGCAAGGGACTTAAAATCCCTCGGTCCTTGTGGCTGTGCGAGTTCAATTCTCGCCCTAGGCACCAGCAAAATCAAAGGGTTAGGCATTAAGGGCCTGACCCTTTTTTGTTTTCATCAGGCAGTCGTATATCGGATTATTTTTAATTGCGTTAATTTATCAATTGTTGTAATTCAATATTATAATTAGATAGTTGTTGCACATAACCGGTTGTATGGACTGAGAGTTTAATGAGATACTCAAACGGGTTTTACAGGACATTAGAGTGGAAAAAACGGTACCGGTTAAAATAACACGTCCGAGTCTTTCCGGAGGGATTAAACGGAAGAGGCTTTTTAACCTTCTGGATGCAAAGATGGAAAAGCCTGTCGTCTGGGTATCCTCACCGGCCGGTTCAGGCAAGACGATGCTTATTTCAAGCTATCTGGAATCACGGAAACGTCCATGTATCTGGTATCGATGTGATGAAAGAGACTCGGACCTGCCAACATTCTTCTATTACATGGGGCTGGCCGCAAAGAAAGCCGCGCCGAAGGATAAGAGTCTCCTTCCGCTTCTAACGCCGGAATATCTAGCCGGCATTCCCGCGTTTACCAGGAGATATTTCGAGAAGCTCTACAGCCGTCTTATGCCCCGGGACGCATCACCGGTTAAGCGTAAGAGTTTTATCATCGTGCTTGACAACTATCAGGATATGCCTCCCGGCTCTCCGTTCCATGAAATGATTGCCGGTGGTTTTGATATGATTCCGGAAGGTATTCGTATCGTGGTTATAAGCCGAAGCGATCCGCCGTCCGCATTAGCCCGCCTGCATGCAAATGATCAGATAAATCTGCTTGAATACAACGAAATTCGTTTTACATTTGAAGAATTAGCGGAACTTGTTCACGGGCACATTTCAAAGCCGGACAATAAATATTTAAAAGAGATGTATGAAAAAACAGAAGGATGGGTTGCGGGGATAATCCTTATGCTCGAGAGGGCGAAGCTCAAAGTTACGGGCACTTTATCTGCAGACGACTTTACGTATGAGAGAATATTCGATTATTTTGCCGGAGAGATATTCGACAAGACCGATAAAGGGGTGCAGGAGTTCCTGCTGAAGACCGCAATTCTTAATATTCTCAGCGTATCTCTGACTGAAAAACTGACAGGTGCCGGTAATGCCGGCCAGATACTCTCGGCACTGAACCG
>JAUPLM010000041.1 GCA_030836965.1 Thermodesulfobacteriota bacterium
CCGCTCTCTTATCCCGTATTCGAAGTAAAATCCCTGCCTGAAAAATGGAAAAACGCCGGGATGCGCACATTGTCGCTTGCTCTTGCCGCGGCGGAAGAGGCATTAAACGATGCCGGGCTTCCGGGACGGCTTTCAGAATTCAAAGCGGGCGTCTGTCTCGGCACAACGGTGGCAAGCCAGATTAATGACATCGATTTTTACGATTCTTTCCGGAAAGTGGGCGGCGCGGATCTAAAGCCGGTTGACCGCTACCTGAAAGGAAACCTCGCGGAAGCGGTCTCGGGTTCGGTTAAAGCCACGGGACCGGCCGTTACCGTCGTAAATGCATGCTCATCCGGAACAGATGCAATCGGAATTGCCGTTTCTTTTCTTAAAAGCGGCATATGTGACATCGCGATTGCCGGTGGAGCGGATGAACTCAACAGGGTTCCTCTTTCCGGATTCGGTTCTCTCGGGATTCTGAGCGGCTCTCTATGCGCTCCGTTCGACAGGAACAGGGCGGGGCTCAACCTTGGTGAAGGGGCAGGAATACTTGTTCTTGAGAGAGAGGATTTTTACATCGGAAGAGGGAAAAAGCCTCTTTTATACCTCTCGGGATACGGCTCAGCCGCCGACGCATACCATCTGACTGCTCCAAGACCGGATGGTAAAGGTCTCGAGTCGGCTGTCATATACGCACTGTCGGTTTCGGGCATATCTCCTGAAGATGTCTGTTTCGTAAATGCCCACGGAACAGGGACAACAGACAACGACAAAGCCGAAGGTTCTGTTTTATCCAGAGTTTTCGGAGAAAATATCAGGTTCTTTTCAACCAAGGGATATACAGGGCATACCCTCGGAGCAGCGGGCGGGCTCGAGGCTGCGTACACTGCTGCGGCGCTCAAAGAGGGATGGATACCTGCAAGCGCCGGATTTGCATGTAAAGATGATGAGATTCCCATAAGCCCTGTTACTGAGAATACAAACATACACGGCGCCTTTGCGGTCTCGACCTCCCTTGCCTTCGGAGGGAACAATGCCGCAATAGTTATTGAAAGAGCTTAATAATTTTTAAGAGGGGTCAAGGGTTCAAGGGACCAAGGGTTCTGGTGAAAAGAAGGGTAAATAACCTAATATGTTTATATCCGGGATAGGAATTGTTTTTACACGCGGCCGTGGAGTTGATTCTTTTGAAAAAGCCCTGAAAGAGGGCTGGAGAGAACCTTCATGGACAGGCCTGATCCCGGCATACCGCGTGAGCCCGGAGACACTGACGGACGCCTCTTTGACAAAAAAAATAAGACGCGCCGATAAATTCACAAGAATGGCTCTCTTTTCGGCTTTCGATGCATACCTTGACAGCGGCATCATTTTGGAAAATAAGGAAAAGCTTGGAATCATTCTTGCGACGGCTTTCGGCCCGCATTCGACGACTTTCAGTTTTATCGATGATATACTCGATTACGGAGACGCGAACGCATCTCCGACTAAATTTTCGAATTCGGTTCACAATGCCGCCGCTTCATACGTGTCGTCCGTGTTAGGCAGCCGGGGACCGACTGTAACGCTTGCACAGTTTTCGTTTCCGTTCCAGAACGCTCTCGCTCTGGCCGGTATATGGCTGAATGAAGGGCGTTGCGATCATGTTCTGTGCGGATGTGTCGATGAAATGAATACTGTTATGGAGTATGCCTGCAAGATGAAGCTGAAAACCGCCGGAGACGGTAAAATAAGGCCGTTCATATTTTCGGATTCACCCTCTTCCGTTCCCGGTGAAGGAGGAGCCTTTTTGATGCTGTCGAAAGAAAAATACGGAAACCACTACGGCAAAGTGACCGGAATCTCTTTTTCCGGTCTGAATAGCGGCAAACCGGATATCACCGTGATAGATACGGACGGAATGGCCGGAGATGAAACCGGCTACATGGAAACGGCAAATTCAGGGGCAACGCTGGCCGGATATTCGCCCTTATTCGGAAGCATGCTTACTGGAAGCGCGTTCAACTTCGCCGCCGCTTCCCTCATGTTGAAAAATCAGGTTGTGTACGACTGCCCCGTTCCGGATAATCCATCGGGAGTAAAAGTTTGCGGCTCCGGTTTTCCAGCCGGTATAAATGAAATAAACTGTGTCAGAATCTGCCGGTCAGGTAAGGCCGGGGTTATTAAAATAATAAAATAAGGAGACTGCTATGAAATTTAACAGCAAAAATTTAACGGGACTTTTTCTCCTGGTGGTTTTAACTTTCACTTTTTCTCCTCTTTACGCGGCTGATCTATCCGCCAAAACATACTATACAACGACAAATATCTGGTATGAGCATCCGGACAACAATTTATCAACCAATTACCACAGGGGAACCATTCTGCCTATCGGGACAAAAGTCAGCGTTCACAAAATTGATAACAGGAGAATTCAGTTTACCCCTCAAGGAAGCGCGCGGATGTTTACGATCATAAATGACAAAAAGACAAATACGATAAGCATTGATGAGCTTTTCAACAGGTATTTTTCCGTTGATCCGGTCCAGGTCGGAGTCGGTGATTATTACCAGGCGACGGAAACAGACATGGAAAACATCAAAAAGGGCACAATAGCCCTTGGGATGAGCAGGAAAGCCGTTCTCATGGCATACGGATATCCGCCCACCCACAAGACCCCTCTTTTGACAAGCGACATATGGCATTACTGGTACGCGCGCCTTCACAAGGTTATTGTATATTTCAAAGATGACAAGATTTTTAAAATTGAGACGATTGAACCGGCATCATATCCCGGATTTGTAAAATCAAACGTCGAGTCGACGGGCGGCATAAAATCGGGAAAAACTAAGGAATAATATGGTTAAAGAGAGTCATAAAGTTATTGAAGAATCGCTTATACGGGAAGTCGCGGCTATATTGTCGAAAGATCCGGGATTGATCGAACCTGAAATGCCGCTTCATGAGATGGGGGTGGACTCCCTCGGTTTTGTCGAGCTTCTTGTGGTAATAGAAAAAAAATTCAAAATTAAACTGATGGAATCGGGACTTACCAGGAATGATTTCAGGACTATAAGATCTCTTTCGGAAAAAATCGGCGCTCTGGGATAGGGCCAATGATATCTTTACCGTATTCCAGAAATAAACGATATTTAACCGGGGTCGACTGGATTGTTCATGTCTTGAATTACATGACCATAAAGGAGACCGGAGCCGGATTCATGTCCCAGATAGTCATTGAGGTTTCGGGCAATGTGAATCCTCCTGAGATTGAAAACGCGCTGAACTCTTTTATAAATAAACACGCCGTAGTAAACGGCTATTTCTCAAGAGACATAAACCTTGCCCCTTACTGGAAAATTCCCCCGGTTAAAAAACTTAAGATAACTCTTGATACCGTCATATTAAAGGAAGACGATTCTTTTGACGCTGTTTTAAAAAATCTTGAAATTGGAATAAACACTCTTTTTAAAAACAAAAGAGAGCACATTGCTTTTCATGTTCTTACGGGATGCGGCAGAAGCTATATCGCCATGACCTTCGATCATCTTCTTTTTGATGCAAGAAACGCGGAGGCTTTTCTCAGCATGTTTCAGAAGGAGTGGGAGAGCGGGGAAGCTTCAGGCGGCATGGCGATCACCGAACCGGCTCATCTTTCCATGTGGATGGATAAGTTTAAGGCGGGACAGCGCGTAAACAGGGCGTTTATCAAAATAGCGGGAAAGGCGTCTCCCAGGGTTCTTCCTCTCCCTTTGGGCAAAAAAGTGTTCAGATTCAGGGTTCTTTCTTTCGGCGGGAAGGAGACGGAAGCAATAGCTGAAAACGCTTTCAATAAAGCCGGGTACCTGATGCTGATGCCTTACGCCCTTGCGGCCTCAGTTTGCGCTTTGCACGGAATCTTCAAAGGCCGCGGAATATCGTCCGGCGATTATGTGATTCCCGTTTCAATCGACACCAGAAAGCAGGAAGAAGTGAGAGGTGATCTTTTTTTCAACCATGTTTCGTTTTTCATCTTTAAGGCTGAAGCTTCCGCTGCCTCGGATTTCCAGGCTTTGCTGAAATCTATAAAAGAGCAGATGTACGCCCAGGTCAGGTCGGATCTCCCCGGAGACATCTGCAAAGCAACTTTTTTGATGCGGATTGCCCCGGCTTCTCTTCTCGGCAGCCTGCTTAAATTGTATTTCAAGGGAGAAATAGCCTCTTTCTGTTTTTCGTATGTCGGGAAAACGGCTTACGCATCCCCTTCTTTCATGGGAAATAAAATAACGAATATATTTCACATGCCGAGAACGCCTGTTCCGCCGGGAATCGGCATTTTTTTTCAGCAGTCGAATGAAAAACTGAATGTAATCCTTTCGTATCTGGACGGAATGTTAAGCAAAGATGAAGAGGAGATTATTTTAACGTCGCTTAAATCCCGTCTTGGCGTGGAATAAAAAGATGCATCTTTCATGCGATATACTTGTAGCCGGAGGAGGAGTTGCCGGCATAGCGGCTGCAATACGCGCTGCGCGCGAAGGCACGCGTACGGTCCTTGCGGAAATGAATGGTTTTCCCGGCGGAACCGCCGTAAATTGCATGCACCGTTATATCTGCGGATTATATTCTTCCGAACTTCCGCCCCCGGACGGAACTTTGAACGGAGGAATCGCCGATGAAATATGCGAGGGACTCAAAAAACTTGCCCCGGGAACAAAACCGGTAAAGATGGGCAAAGTCCGCCTTTTCCCTTTTGCAACGGGAGATCTTATAAGAGTTTTAAGGTCATTAAGCGAAAAGCAGGCGGGTCTTGAAATTCTTTATGAAACGAAGATTGTTTCGGTAAACACGGAACCCGGCAATATCAGGTTCGTTTCGGCAAAAGGACTTAATGAAGAGTTTCAGATATCTCCCCGGGCCGTAATCGACTGCAGCGGAGACGGAACGGTAATCCGCCTTAGCGGGGCGGCTTACGATATTGCTTCACCGGACGAACGCCAGCTTGCGGGATTCTGTTTCAGAATCAAAGGGATTAAAGACCCCGGAGAGATGGCGCCCGTGAGCGTTCCCTATTACATATCGCAGGCTGTTATCGAGGAGAAGATTCCAATTTATTTGAAATACGCCAGATTTTATCAGGGCGATATCGCCGATGAAGGATATTGCCTGATAAGCATACCTCCGGGCGGCACCCCTGAAAGAATTCGTGAAGCAAAAAAAAATGCCGCAGCGGTTCATGGTATCCTGGCCGGTTCGATAGATTCATTCAGAAATTCCCATATCGCTGAAATGTCTTGCGTAATCGCCGAACGCGAAGGCATCCGCATGAAAGGGGAATATACGCTGACTGAAGAAGATGTGCTTTCTGGGCGAAAATTTCATGACGGCGTTGTAAAAAGCGCCTGGCCGATTGAGTTGTGGGACAGAAAAAGAGGCCCGATCTACAGATATCCCGAACC
>JAUPLM010000401.1 GCA_030836965.1 Thermodesulfobacteriota bacterium
ATGTTCATAGGACTTGGCCTTGTGCAATCTTCCGCCACGGCAAAAGTTTTCAATCTTGCGTCAAATATAGGCGCTCTTGTGGTTTTCATTATGGGAGGTAAGGTCATCTACATGATAGGCATACCGCTTGCCGCGGCCAATATCCTGGGAAATTATATGGGAAGCACCCTTGCAATAAAAAAAGGCGCAAACGCCATAAAATTTTTTCTTCTTCTCTCTCTCTCCATACTCATGATTTCTCTTATCTGTAAGTACATGATAAAATAATCATGTAAAATGGACAAAATGATTTTTTGCGATTCCATCAAATATTGTCTCTTGCCTAAAAAGCCTTTGTCGGATATAAATTTCTGCCTGTTTTGAAGGGAATAGATATGAAGTGCGACTTTTAATCAAAACCTTAAGTGTTAATCAATATACTCTATAATTTCAGTGATTAATGAAGAATAAAACTCCCATAGCAGTTGTTGGAATAGCAGGCATCTTTCCCGGCGCATCAGATATTGACGCCTTCTGGCATAATATATCGAATAAAACCGATTCATGCCGTGAGATACCCGCAGACAGATGGTCGGTTCCCCCGGACTTCATGTTCAGCGAAAAGCCGGCTCCTGACAAAACCTATTCCAGGAAGGCTTGTCTGGTAAATGATTTCAAATTTGATCCTGCAGGGATCGATATTGATAAAAGCATCCTGCAGGATATAGACCCCCTTTATCAGTTTGTTCTTCATGCCGGACGGGAAGCGTTTTCGGATTGCGTCACCAGATCTCTTGACAGAAAAAGAACCGGCGTTGCGCTCGCCGCAATAGCCCTTCCCACTGACGCATCATCTTTACTGGCAAAAAAAATTATCGGGCGGTCATACAGGGCAAAGTTTGACGGCAGCAGGATAGTTTCCGGCATAAAGCCTTTATCTCAAGAAGCGGCTCTTTCCGCCTGCGTCACAAGCCTCCCTGCGTCGATCCTGGCAAAAGGCCTCGGTCTTAGCGGAGGAAGCTTTACGCTGGATGCGGCATGCGCCTCTTCCATATACGCGGTCAAGCTTGCGTGTGACGAACTCACTTCATACAGGGCGGACGCCATGCTGGCAGGCGGCGTATCAAGACCCGACTGTCTCTATACGCAGGTCGGATTCAGCCAGCTTCGGGCACTCTCCCCTTCGGGCCGCTGCGCGCCTTTCGATGAAAAAGCCGACGGTCTTGTCGTAGGAGAAGGCGCCGGAATTCTTGTTTTAAAAAGGCTCGAAGATGCCGTAAGAAGTAAGGATAAGGTGTACGGCATCATCAGAGGCATCGGACTATCAAATGATATCGGTGGCAACCTTCTCTCTCCTGATTCGGAAGGCCAGGTTCGGGCCATGAAAATGGCGTACGAAGCGGCAGGATGGAACCCATGGGATGTTGATCTTATCGAATGTCATGGAACCGGCACTCCCGCGGGAGATGCAACAGAGATTGCCAGTCTGGTTGAATTATGGGGAAAATCCGGCTGGTCAAAAAATCAGTGCGCAATAGGATCGGTCAAATCGATGATCGGCCACCTTCTTACAGGCGCGGGCGCGGCCGGCATGATAAAAGCGCTTCTTGCCATGAAGAATAATATTCTTCCTCCGTCCCTTCATTTTAACAGGGCTCCCGCAAAAAGCCCCATTCACGGCAGCCCTTTCAGGGTTCAGCCCGAAACTGAAAAATGGGAAAAAAGAGAAAAGAATATTCCGCTAAGGGCGGCGATAAGCGCTTTCGGGTTCGGCGGAATCAACGGTCATCTCCTTTTTGAAGAATGGCTTCCCGATATACATTCAAAGGGGATATCCCCTGCCCCGTCCAAAGCGATAAAAAATCCGGAGCAGATTACTGCCGGAGAAACCGGCGTTCCTGTCGCGATTATCGGCATGGATGCCTTTTTCGGAAAATTCAAATCGCTCGCGGAATTCCGGAAAGCGATATTCAACGGAAATACTTCCATAGGCAAAAGACCCGAAGGCAGATGGAAAGGATGTGATGAAACCGCCGGAAGTTATCTCGGCGGAACCGATCTATCCGGCGCTTTCATCAAAGATATTGAACTTGATCCCGGCGATTTTCACATTCCGCCTGTAGAAATACCCGATATTCTGCTACAGCACCTTTTGATCCTTAAAGTCGCTTCAGGCGCAATGAAAGACGCACAGCTTCCTGCAAGGGAAAAACGGCCGCGCATGGGAGTTATAATTGGCGCTGATTTTGATTACGGGGCAACCGATTTTCAGCTCCGGTGGGATCTCTTTGATACGCAAAAAGAAAATCCCGGATTAAATATCGAACTGACGCGGGATGCCTGCTCCCCGCCCCTGACATCTGCAAGGACGCTCGGCGCACTCGGAGGAATTATCGCAAGCAGAATCGCCCGGGAATTCCGTTTCGGTGGACCGGGTTTTGTCATATCCTGTGATTCGGCATCGGGGCTCAAAGCCCTTGAAGCAGGAGTGCGGTCTGTTCAGGAGAATGCGACCGACATGATGCTGATAGGAGCGGTGGATCTCGCCGGCGATCTACGAAATATAATAATCGCAAACGGATTTCAAACATACGCGAAAGGCGACAGGATATCCTCTTTTGACGTTTCATCTTCCGGCACACTTCCGGGAGAGGGAGCCGGCGCTGTTATAATAAAGAGGCTTGATAAGGCAATTGATGATAACGACAGAATCTATGCCGTTATAAAAGGAATCGGGAAAGCGGGCGCAGGCGGCCAGAAGAATGATATCAGCTTAAAAGAAACTTATTCCCTTTCTTTCGAAAGGGCGTTGAACGACGCATCAGTAAATCCGTCCGATATCAGTTATTATGAAGCGCACGGCAGCGGCAACACCGTTGAAGACGGCATTGAAATCGGAGTAATCGATAAGTATTACAAAAACTCCCCTTCCCGCTGCGCCGTCGGCTCGGTTAAACCAAATATCGGCCATACAGGCTCGGCATCAGGCATCGCCTCATTAATTAAAGCGGTTCTCTGCCTCTATCACGAAACGATACAGACTCTTTTGAACTTCACGGAACCGAACTCAGGGATTGAAAACAAACTCCATTTCCCCGCGTTTACTCAATTCTGGTACAGAGACAGGATCGACGGCCCCAGGAGAGCGTGCACGGCTTCCATTACCCGGGACGGAAACTGCATGCATGTTCTTACTGAAGCTTATGAATATGAGGATACGGCAAAAACGCCGGCAAAAGTTTTGACTGAAAGAAAGATGCCGCTTGTTAGCGGAAAATCCGGGCTCTTTATCATTGAAGGCAACTCAGAAAAAGAACTGCTTGAGAAACTTGACCTGCTCTCAGGTTCGGTTGATGACGGCAGCAGCTTACATGAATGCGCTTTAAAATGGTTTAAAGGCAACAAACCGGATCCTTCCAAGAAGTATGCTCTTTCGATTGCAGCAGGCGATACAGGCCAGCTTCGCAAATGGATTGGCGATGCAAAAATCGTACTTGAGGCAAACACCGGGAAGAAAATGAACGGCCCCGGAGGAATCTGCTATTCCCCGAAACCTCTGGGAAATTCGAAAAAGATCGCATTTATTTTCCCGGGCTCGGGCAATCACTACATAGGTATGGGACGGGGTATAGGGATTTATTTTCCGGAAATTTTAAGAAAAATGGACAGAAAGACGAACCGGCTTAAAACCCAGCTTGTTCCGGAATGCTTTGTCCCGTGGCGTAATTCATGGCAAAAAGGATGGGAAAATGACGCCCGTGAAAAGATAGCCGCAAATCCCTTGAACATGATCTTCGGGCAGGTTATTTACGGGGGAATTATTTCAGCTCTTGTAACCGGTTTCGGCGTTAAACCGTCTGCCGTGATCGGATACAGCCTCGGGGAATCGGCCGGCAACTTTGCAATGAATCTCTGGCCTGACCATGAAGAGATGCTCAAGAGAATGACGGAGACCGATCTCTTTACTACGGAACTGGCAGGTCCGTGCAATTCCGCCCGCTTGGCATGGAACATCCCTCCCGGAGAAGATTTGGACTGGCGCGCTGCCGCTGTAAACCGTCCTGCAGGTACCGTGAGAAAATCGCTTGCAGGTTTTTCCTTCGCAAGGCTGCTTATAGTCAATACACCGGATGAATGCGTGATCGGGGGCAGGAAAAAAGATGTTGAAGCCGTCATCAGTAAGCTTAAATGCGAAGCGGTTTTTCTTGAGGGCGTGGTTACTGTCCACTGCGATGCAGTGAATCCGGTTGCAGAAAAATACAAAAACCTTCACCTCTTCCCCGTAACGCCTCCCGCCGGAATCAGCTTTTACAGCTGCGCCCTCGGCCGTTCCTTTGAAGTTACCTGTGAAAGCGCCGCTGATTCAATCCTGAAACAGGCAACCGGCGGTTTTGATTTTGCCGCAACAATTGAACAGGCATATAAGGATGGTATAAGTATATTTCTTGAAATGGGGCCTCATTCATCATGCACCAGAATGATAGACAGGATTCTCGGGAAAAGACCGCATCTTGCCGTTTCAGCATCCTTCAGAGGCGAGGATGAATACTTTTCCTTGATAAAATTTTTAGGCGCGCTCGCATCTGAAAGAATCCCTGCCGATTTCGGAATGCTTTACAGTGATTCGCAACATGAGACAAAGGGTCGGATTGAGCCGGCCGGGCGGAAAATCACATTATCAACCTGCAGTACTGTGCCCTCACCTGTTCC
>JAUPLM010000402.1 GCA_030836965.1 Thermodesulfobacteriota bacterium
CTTCCGATCTACGAAATAAACAATCCACTTGCAGTTATAGCTGAGAAAACGGGCTGGATGGAGGATCTCCTTACGGAAGAGGAATTTCAGAAAAGCCCGAATTGCGAGGAGTATAAGAAATCGATCCGAAAAATAGAAGAGCACGTGGAGAGGGCGAGAAAAGTAATTCACGGCATGCTTGGATTCGCCCGCAGGATGGAACCTCATCGTGAGGATGTGGACATAAACAGGGTTTTGAACGAAACAATTACTTTTCTGGATAGTTATGCGAGGACAAATAACATAGTAATAGAAAAAGACCTGATGCCCGATCTCCCCATCATAGCCAGCGACCACGCCGGGCTGCAGCAGGTGTTTCTGAACCTTTTAACCAATGCCGTCGATGCGATAGGCAAAGACGGGAAAATTTATCTGACCAGCCGCAGGATCGATTCTGATATTGCGGTCAGTGTGAAAGATAACGGTCCCGGTATCCCCAGAGAACATCAGGCCCGGATATTTGAACCCTTTTTTACCACAAAGCAGGCAGGCAAAGGAACCGGTCTCGGCCTCTCTGTAACCTATACCATTGTCCGCAACATGGGAGGAACTATCTCTCTGGAGAGCGATGAAGGGAAAGGAACCACATTCACCGTTAGATTGCCGGTTGTCGTTCCGGAGAAGAAATAAGGGGGTTATGATGGGAACCTTCCGGGTTTTGATAGTAGATGATGAAATGGATTTTTTAGAAACAATCGTCAACCGTTTGCTGAAAAGAAAGATTGAGGCAACCGGCGTTTCCAGCGGAGAAGCCGCTCTTGCCGTTATGAAGGAAAAAGAATTCGATGTCGTTTTGCTGGATATCAAGATGCCCGGTGGAATGGACGGCATCGAGGTACTGAGGGAAATCAGAAAGAATCAGCCTTTAATTGAAACAATTCTCCTTACAGGCCATGCATCGGTTGAAACCAGCATTGAGGGGCTGCAATCAGGCGCCTTTGATTATCTGATAAAACCTGTAAAATTTTCGGAACTCCTGGAGAAACTGATCGCCGCTTTCGAAAAGAAGAACGCACAGGAGCAAAAGATCCGGGGCGCAAAGATCCGGGGGATAATCGGTTTTGAATAAATAATCAGAGTCACGTCAGGATATAGACTTATGCGATCCGGCGGATTCGCATCAGCGCATACTCTGACATGATTTAAAATTTGGAATTATACAAAGTTTTCGCAACGAAAGGAGGTTTTCATGAAAGTATTAACAGCGACAGACGGTTCGGAACATTCCATGAAGGCGGTAAGGCGCGCCCTTGAACTGGCCGAAAAAGAAGCGGCGGAAATCACCCTTATGTCGGTGGCTTATTTTTCCAAAAGCGACTTTGACGACATGCCGCCTGATATCCAGGAAAAACTGGAAAAACAGGCAAAGGACGCCCTTAACAGCGCAAAGGCCGTATTTGACGGGAAGGGAATCAAAGTAAAAACCATACTTGAGACAGGCGTCGTGCCGGCGAACAATATCATAAGAAGAGCGAAAGAGGACAAATTCGACCTCATTCTTATGGGAAGAACCGGCCTCACGGGTTTTGAAAGGGCTATGACAGGCAGCACAGCGGCCAAGGTGGTGGCCCATGCCCCATGCAGTGTAAGCATAATACAATAACAAAGGAGACTGACAAAATGCATAAATTGTGGACTAAACTGACAGGAACTGCGGTGGCTGCAATGCTGCTTATACCGGATGTTCTTCTGGCCGCAGGAGAAAAGGCTTCACTTCTTGTGATTGTGGCCGATACCCGGAAACTCTCCGGATGGGAAGCATGGTTCGCCAATCTTTACAATGAGAGTCATTTATACTTTACGCTTGTTACTGTTGTGACGATTCCGATCGTCGGAGTGCTGCTTGGCCTTCTGGCGGATCTGGTTATGACACATATAGGCATAGATCTGAAATCAAGTGAATTGTCTGAGCATTGATATTTTGCCAATAAAGTAAATTCGGGATGATATAATATGGATTGGTTATATGTTTTGATGCCCATTTCGGGAGTTACAATATTCTGGCCGGGTCTGGTTATTCTTGGAATAGGGGTCGGAATAATAGGTGGTTTTTTTGGCATGGGCGGCGCCTGGATGGTTACTCCGGGGCTCAACATCCTCGGTTTCCCCATGGCTTTCGCGATCGGAACCGACATCGCTCATATGGCGGGAAAGTCTCTCATCTCCACAATGCGGCACGGGAGATTCGGGAATGTCGATTACCGGTTAGGTGTTATCATGATAGTCGGCACCATAGCCGGATTTGAGTGCGGCGCCCAGATGGTCATGTGGCTTGAGCGCATCGGGAAGGTGGAATTCATAGTCCGCTGGATGTACGTTATTCTTCTTATACTCATCGCATGGATGGTCTTTGCCGACGTGGCAAAGAAGAGAAAAAAGGAAAAAGAGGCAAGGGCAAAAGGCCAGGATGTGGATAAACTGGCAACTGGAATAGAATGGCACAAGACCTTTCACAAGCTTAAGATACCCCCGATGGTGCATTTCAAAGCGGCTGGATTTACCTGTTCCGCCTGGTTGCCCATCTTTATCAGCTTTGCTACCGGCTGGCTGGCAGGCATCCTGGGCATAGGCGGAGGTCTTATACGCATGCCGGCGCTTATCTATTTTATCGGTTGTCCCACACACATTGCGGTCGGGACGGATCTTTTCGAGGTTATGATATCCGGCCTGTACGGAGCCGGCACATACACTTTCAAGGGCAGAACCGAACTGGTCGCCGCCCTTATAATGCTGTGCGGCGCGGCAATGGGCGCCCAGGTAGGGACAGTGGCAACCAAGTATATCAAAGGATACGGAATTCGCATCGCCTTCGGGATCGCGGTCGTAGGATGCTGTATTTCCGTTATCATGAAACTTATTCCAAAGTATATTGACGGTACCAAATACATTATGGATATTTCCTCAACCATTCTCATACTCGGACTTGTGGCTTCTCTCTCTATCTATATTCTGGTCAAAATGGTACAGGGCGCAAAGCAGGAAGTCGCCGCAAAAAAAAGGAGGGCTTAGCATGAGAAGGCATACTATGATAAAAAAATCCGGCCTGCTTGCCGTACTGACTGTTTTAATCTTCGGATCTCTTTTTGCCTGCGGAAAACTGGGGAATGTGGACCAGGGAAGAGTTATCGAATTCGACAAGGAAAAAGGAGTGGTCACTCTTATAAGAGATGTTAAGGCTGACCCGATGAAACCCGACTATAATCATCTGCCGCCTTATGTATACGAGATGCCGAAGGATCCTTCGGAAATCGGAGCCCTTCCCAAAGCCGGAAAACGCATGAAGCTCGATACCGAAAAAAAACAGATAGTCATTTTTGATACCGCAACGCAGAACTTCATGACCATCGACTACAATCTGATCTCTCAGGCTGAAAAGGTAAATAGTGATGATACGAGGGTCTTTGACAATGCGGTTGAAAAACCCAGAACATTTCCCATGATAGACAGGGAAAAGAAGACCATTACAGTCTATTCGAAAAGGCAGAAAATTCTTACCACCTTTTCCATTCCCGATGAATACTTCGCGCTTCCGGATAATACCTGGGATTCCGGGGACGAAGTACGCATCTACTATAAAGAGGAGGGAAAAGCCAGGAGATTCATGAACATCAGCAGGACGGATATTTTTAAGAAATAATTATAACTGAAGACTGAAGGCTGTTAGACTGAAGGAGTATATATCTTCAGCCTTCGGCCTTCAGTCTGAACCCCTTTGGAATAGCAGCGCTTATATGGATAAATTAATCCGAAGAAGAAGTACCGCGGGTAAGATTACGGCATTTTTTTGTATTCTCCTCAGCCTGTCTATTATTGACGCGGTAATAGCCGGGTTCAGACAATCCGCGAATGTAATTGACATTCTTCCGGGAAGAACAGTTGAAATCAACGGGCTGGTTATGGGTAAAGTCGGAAGCGCCCGGGAAATCACATGGACCGGCAACTCAGAGCATATGCTGCTGACTATCGATTCAATTCAGAAAGGCCACTGGTTCGGTGACAACATGTGGCAGGGCCGGCTGACAATCGATCCCGGTATAAAGGCGGGAGAATACAGCCTGGCGGTAGGTATTGAAGGCATGAAGATCCAAAAGCCGGGGCAATTTCTGATCCGGGTATATAATGATTACGCGGCTTATCGTCAAAGCTTCAAATCTCTCATAAAACGATATCTTGATATATCGCCCTGGATCATGGCCGCTATTTTTTCATCCTTTGTCGTTTCCTCCTTCGGATATATCTTTTTTCTCTCCGGAAAGATTGAACGGCTCATGGCCGGACAGGGGAAGGCCGTGGTTTACCGGGTAAAAAACAGTGAAAAAGGATGTGAGTTGTCTTTCGGTCTTGGCGCCGGAAACGGCATCCGGCAAAACACATGCATATCACTCTTTGATGAAGAGGGAAAACCGGCGGGTACCGCTGTTGTGAATGATGTCTCCGACACGGACTCGCTGGCAACGGCAGGAGCAGGCTGCACCGTCAAACCGGGGTATACGGTATCGCTCGCTGTCCGGTAAAATCAGTTCGCATATACCTTTTATTTGTGTATAA
>JAUPLM010000403.1 GCA_030836965.1 Thermodesulfobacteriota bacterium
GGTGGAATTACCCTCCATATTTGCCTGGAGCAACTGGACGGCTTTGTTTAGGCTTTTTTCCGTCAAGAGGTTCAATTCCAAAAAGTTTTTACCGATGAGCTCTTCTCGCTTGTAACCGATGATCTCTTCGCACTTGCGGTTGCCGTAGAGAAGGTTGCCTTGCAGATCGCTCATGTAGACGCCGTCCGGGGAATTCTCCAGGTAGCTCCTGAACATCTCCTCACTCTCCCGCAGGTTCCTGCTTATCTTCTGCTCTGTCAGGAGAGCTTCTTTAAGGCCGTTCAGCAGAAAGGCGGTCGTAATGGTTACGAAGGCGTTTAAAAGGAGGAAATTGGCCGCCATAACCAGCCATTTCTCCAGAGCATTTTCGACGTGTAATGCCCACTCAGGGTTCCCGTAGGCGATGAAAACTCCCACAGATAAAAGGGCGATAGCATTGACGACCAGCGTCCAGACCGCTGCGCCAAGGCCGAAGAAGGTACTGATCAGAACCGACGCACCGAACAGCCAGATATACCCGGCCCCGACCGGCCCCAGAATAAAGAGTATTATTATTCCAAGAGCATAGAGGACGGAACAGAATCCCATCGCCCGCACTAAAAACAACGAATTACGCGCGATGATAATGGTCACGGCGGCCATATAGGCCAGAGAATCGATAAGGATGACGCCCCAGAGTCCTTCTTTATAGGAAAGTATAAGCGAAGGGATCAGAGCGATGGGGCCGAATACCGAGGCGATGAAGCAGATAAGAAAGAGAATGCGTTCCCGCCAGAAGGTCAGTGGACCGCTGGTCCACACGTATGAGGGCAGCAGCCTCTTTTCAAGGGCGGACCAACCGGCTGCGAACGTTTCCCCGAAACGGATATGCAATGGCCGACCTCCACGTCTTCTGGATTTGAGGAGAAAATCCCTGTTGCGCCCTGCGGCTTCACATCATTTCAACCATACATCCTTTGGCCCCGACCTCTGACATTTTGGGTTATCATATCATAATTACCGGAGAAATAACAACTTTTCTCCTTAAAATCACCGAATAGAGTATCCCTAGTATGCCGCCTGCTGCATTCATGGCCAGGTCGCTCATGGTATCCCAGTAATCGATGCTCACGTTACTGAAAGGACCGGCCTCGCTCTCAAGCCCCAGCAATCCCTGTCCGTCTTTTAAAAATATTGTTCCGGAAAACTCGATAAACTCCCCCACCAGCGCAATCCCTATCGTCAGCAGGAAAATAATCAGGCATACCCATTTTCTGCCAAGGCTTATTCTGCCGGGCAATATGTTGTAAAGGATAACAGCCATCGCAAAAGAGCTTACGGTATGGGTATAAATATCCCAGTTGATTCCAAAGAACTGCATTCCGTAGAATCCGAATCTTCCAAGCTCATGCAGGCTGATCCCGATCCCGATAAAAATGAAGGAGGCGGCATCGAATTTGAGGTCATCATAATACCGGTAGAAGATTGTCATGAAAAAGGCTGCAATTATGCTGTCAAAAATATAATGCCTCTGATGAAGGCTTAATGAATATATGACAACCGATACGAAGAAAAGGATGAATACGGTGTATATGAAGGTTATGTTCTTAATTCTCATTTTCTGCTCCGCATGGTATCGGGTATTTTATCTCAGGTGGATCCGGTAATTTTTTGTTCTACATCTATAGGATATAAAACGAAATATCAAGCTGATATCAGTCTCTACTGAGTCGCCGCATGAGAAGCCCTTCCGATAATTAAGAAATTGCTGGAAAATGTTTTTTCCTCTTGAACTGATATTATATTACTGCGATACTGCTCCCTCAAAAGCCTCAAATGCGCAATAATTTGATAAAACCACTGGAAACACGAAGCAATCGGAGTTGTAAAATTTAAATTTTTACACTGAAAACTGGAGACAATCTGATGTCCGGAAACAAAGGATATATAGGCTTTGCCTGCGCATACACTCCGCTCCCGGTAATATACGCGGCGGGATACACACCTTACCGCGTTCTCCCCATGGGTGATTCGCCTGATCAGGCAGGCCATATTCTGCATGACAATCTCTGCCCGCATATAAAAAAGATTTTAGACCGCGCAATGAGCAATGATCTTCCCGACCTTGCCGGAATTGTTTTCATGAACAGCTGCGATGCGATGCGGCGGCTGGCTGACGCATGGCATCATATCAGGCCAGGAGAAAACTGTATTCTGCTGGATCTTCCCGCAACGGCGGATGAACTTTCCGTATCCTTTTTTACGGGTGAAATTTCAAAGCTTTCCGCCGCACTTTCCGATTGGAGCGAAAAGGATATAAGCATGGCCGAAATTGAATACGGGATTCTCCTTTATAACCAGATTGCTGATTTCATGAACGAACTGTCAGATAAAATTTATGCCGGAAAAACGAATGTGCACCGTGCTATACTGCAGGAATTGTTCAACAGGTCGGTGACGGGATCTCCCATCACATTCATAGAAGAAGCAAGAAGGTTTATTTCCGAAAATATTCAGGGAAAAACAACTGATACAAGAGTTCCTCTCTTTATTTTCGGGCATGTTCTTCCGGATCCTGAGACATTCAAGCTTTTTGAATCGTGCGGGGTGAAAATCACAGGCGATGATCTTTGCACCGGTTCGCGCTTTTTCAACCCGGTTGAAACAAACGCCGATAAAGATCTGATCGAAAACCTTGCGGAAAGCCTTCTTCTTCGTCCGCCCTGCGCAAGAACAATAGTAAGCGCGATTCCCGGCAATATCGGTAAAATTATGATTACAAAAGCGGAAAAATCGGGCGCGCGCGGCGCGATATGCCATGTAGTCAAATTCTGCGACCCGTATCTGTCGCGTATGCCCTCGATCCGTGAAGAATTCCAGAAGGCCGGGATGCCTCTGCTTGTTCTCGAAGGAGACTGCACACTGAGGTCGATAGGCCAGCAGCAGACCAGAATAGAGGCTTTCATTGAAATGATCGGGTGAAAAGCCGCATTATTATATTGATAAGCGGCAAACTGTTTTAAACGAACACGTTGGAAAATATTGAAAAATGAAACCTTTGAAGAACGCCCAATTTTGTCCAGGTACAAGGAAGGCGAAAATGAAGACTCAGGTTTTTGGTTTATAGTTTCTGGTTTCTGGTTAAAAAAGAAAAACCAGAAACAGCAAACCAGAGACCAGAAACTAAATTATTATAGCAATCGGGCAAATGGGGGTGTTTTGCAATGGTTTCAAAAGGAAACAACTTATGATGCTCCAGTATTTCAAAGATCTTGAATCGGGAATCGCCGCGAAAATCAACGAGAATCCCGACAGCCCGAATGCGAGAAAAAGGTACGCGCTTGAAGTCGCGCGGCTCGGAACCAGGCTCTACTCAGGCGAAAACACCGTCGCATGGTGCGGCGTAACCGCGCCTTTTGATCTGCTCTCGGCCA
>JAUPLM010000404.1 GCA_030836965.1 Thermodesulfobacteriota bacterium
TATAAACGCTTCTGATGAATTCGTTAACAATGACCTGAGTTTGTTCACTTTTTACAGTATATGTATGTTGCATTTGATTCCTCCTTTAGATTATTGGATTCATAGTAACACATAACTGTAATTTTTCAAGAGGATAATTGAATATGAAATCTGATCAATTATTTCAAGAAATGAAGCTGCTTGCTGAAAAATTAGATATCACTGTAACCGAACAGAATTTCCGTAAAACCGGAATCAATATTAAAAGCGGATTCTGTAAAGTAAAAGGGAGAAATTATTTTTATATTGATAAGGATCTTCCGGTTTCCAAAAAAAATGAAATTCTTGCTGAATTTTTAAGTGGACTGGAATATGATAACATTTACATTATCCCAGCGCTACGTGATTTTCTCAATATTTATGACAGAAGATAAAAGGAGAAGAGGTGGCTTTTCGCACAAATCTGAATTTATGAAAATTATTCTTATTAGTTTACATAATATTCATTATCAGACATTTGATTTGGAGGCGATTTTGAATAATGTTGCGGAAAACCGGTTTCTTTTATGCAAAAATCAACTGTATCCAACATATTATCGATAAGATATAATATATTATGGAAGCACATATTTATTCTGTTACAGAACTTACATCCGAAATAAAAAGATTCATTGAAGAGAGATACCCTTTTATCTGGATATACGGTGAGATCTCAAATTTAACTGTTCCTTTTTCGGGACATTTATATTTTACCCTGAAAGATGAATCTGCCAGGATAAATGCCATTATATTCAAAGGTCAGTATAAAAATCTCAAATTTAATCCGGAAAATGGAATGTCAGTAATAGGTTTCGGACGATTAGGAGTTTATGAATCAAAAGGAACGTATCAGATTATTTTTGAATATCTTGAACCAAAAGGTATCGGTTCTTTACAGATAGCCTACGAACAGCTTAAGGCAAAATTATCAGCGCAAGGTCTTTTTGATGCTTCTCATAAAAAAGAACTCCCGTTTCTACCGCAAAATATCTGTATAATTACTTCACCTACCGGCTCAGTACTATATGATATTCTTAATATTATCAATAGAAGATATCCTAATGTAAATATTCTAATCATACCTGTAAAGGTACAGGGTGATTCTTCCGAATCAGATATAGTTGCAGCAATTAAATTAATGAATACATTAAGTTTTCCTGATGTAGCAATAATAGCACGCGGAGGAGGTTCTTTAGAAGAATTGCAGGCTTTTAATTCAGAATCAGTTGCAAGAGCAATATTCGAATCATCCGTTCCTATTATATCTGGGATCGGACACGAAACTGATTATACTATTGCAGATTTTGTTTCTGATTATCGGGCTTCTACACCCTCAGTTGCGGCCGAAATTGTAGTCCCGTTAAGAGATGAATTGAAAAATAAAATCGATAAACTTGATCGTTCTCTGAATACAAATATTACAAAGATTTTAAATTATAACAACAATAATTTAAATAAATTGATAGGTAGAATAAAAAGTCCGAAAAGAATAATCGAGGACATGATAATTAAAAACGATGATCTGAACAGACGAATTCTAATATCTCAGTTGAATATAATTAAACAGCTTAAAAATCGTTTCATAAATATAAATAACAAGCTATTATTTAATAATCCAGATACATATATTTTACAATTTAAAGAATATATTAATCATATGCTTTATAACATATCTAAAACAATTAATATAATATATAAAAACAACGCGCATCTCTTACATCAATCACTTGGTAAATTAGATACATTGAATCCGAAGGCTATTCTACAGAGAGGATATAGCATAACCAGAACTATCCCGGATAAACACATTGTAACTGATTCAAATAATGTTAATATCGGCCAAAAGCTTGAAGTACTGGTTGCGAAAGGCTCTCTAATATGCAGTGTCGAAAGGAAAATATAACGTTATGGCAAAAGTTACTTTTGAGATCGCAATGAAACAGCTTGAGCAAATCGTTCAGGAGCTTGAATCAGGAAATCTTTCCCTCGAGGATTCCATAAAGAAATTTGAAGAAGGAATAAAACTATCAAAATATTGTTCGGCCAAACTTGATGAAACTGAAAAGAAAATCACTCTCCTTTTAAAAGATCAGGATGGGAATATAATTGAAAAACCATTTGTTTCCGAGAGATTAACTGAATGAATCAAGTAAATTCCAAAATTATGGATATTTCCGGGTTTGATTTTAATTCGTATATCTCAAAAAAAATTATTCTGATTAACAAAAAACTGGGCAAATTCATAGAATCTGCCCAGGATTCAACTATCTTAGCAAAGGCAATGAATTATTCTCTTTTGTCGGGAGGTAAAAGAATAAGACCTGTTCTTTGTATTGCAGCTTACGAAGCCGTTGCTGAAAAGGAAAATGACGTATTACCGGCGGCCTGCGCTCTTGAAATGATACACGCATATTCTTTGATTCATGACGATCTGCCTGCCATGGATAATGATATCCTGCGTAGAGGAAAACCAACCTGCCATGTGGCTTTCAGTGAAGCGACAGCTATACTTGCAGGCGATGCCCTGCTCACTCTTGCATTTCAGATACTTTCTTCGGTGCAGATTAATAATAATGATGCTGCTAAGTGGTTAAATGTCATTAATCTTATATCTAAAGCTGCAGGTTATATGGGCATGATCGAGGGGCAGATGAGAGATATTAATTATGAAAACCGATGTATTTCATTGAAAGAATTAGAATATATGCACTCATTAAAAACCGGAGCTCTAATCGGCGCAGCGGTTGAAGCTGGGGCAATTCTGGGTAACGGAAGTTCGGTTCAGATTAACCAGCTTAAAATATACGCAAAAAGCATTGGGTTAGCATTTCAGATTACAGATGACATACTTAATGTAACTGGAGATCCCGCAGAAACAGGGAAGACCACAGGAACCGATAAGAATAGGAATAAAAACACTTACCCTGCCCTACTGGGAGTTACCGGATCGGAAAAGCATGCTAAGAAACTTATAAGAGAGGCCTTGCATGCGATAGAAACATTTGATAATAAAGCTGACCCGCTAAGAGCAATCGCATTATATATTATTGAAAGAAAGAAATAAGGATCATCTCAAAAAGAGTTGATGATCCTGTAGGATTCGAGGATTCAAGGGGGCAAGGGCTCGAGTAAAAAAGAGCGGCTCTGTCTATCCCGAGTAATATTGCGGAAAGATATGTGAGAAAAACAACTCAGGAATATTGAAAATCATTAAATAAACAAATACTTGAACCCTTGGACCCATTCTCACAACTAATTGGGAGAAGAACCAAAAATAAATATAAAGGACATTTGTAGTTGAATATACTCGACAAAATCAACTCGCCTGAAGACCTGAAGAGTCTTTCCCGTTCAGATCTTCCGGCCCTTGCTTCCGAAATACGAGAACTGATTGTTGATGTTGTATCAAAAAACGGAGGTCATCTTGCATCGAGTCTCGGCGCTGTTGAGCTTGCCATAGCTATTCATTACGTTTTTGACGCTCCTGTCGATAAGATTATCTGGGACGTAGGGCATCAGGCTTATGCGCACAAGATTATCACCGGGAGAAGGGAAAAATTTAACACTCTAAGGAAGCATGAAGGTATATGCGGTTTTACGAGGATGTGTGAAAGTGAATATGATTCATTCTCAACAGGCCACAGCAGCACTTCAATTTCAGCCGGACTTGGTATAGCATGCGCTAAATATCTGAAAAAAGAGACTTCCAAAGTAATAGCCGTTATCGGTGACGGCTCCATGACGGCAGGTCTTGCCTATGAAGGCCTGAATCAGGCCGGATATCTTCATAAGAACAAGGATATTATTGTTATCTTGAATGATAATGACATGTCTATCGCACAAAACGTAGGCGCCCTATCCTCTTTTTTAAGCAGGACATTTTCAAAAAAATACCTTCAGGATTTAAGGAAAGAATTCGGGGAATTATTGAAGTCTCTTCCCAAAATTGGTGATGATGTTTATAAATTTGCCAAACGTTCGGAAGAGTCGTTCAAAGCTTTTGTAACCCCGGGCATGGTGTTTGTGGCATTTAATTTCGAGTATTTCGGCCCGATGAACGGACACAACATTAATCATTTGATAGATATACTTGACAATATCAAACATATGAAGGAACCGGCGCTCCTTCATGTAACTACGAAAAAGGGAAAAGGTTATCTCCCGGCAGAAAATAATCCGGTTTATTTTCATGGTGTTGGCAGTTTCGAGGTTAAAACAGGAAACGGTACCGTCAAAAAAAATGGTATTCCAACATATACCGAAGTTTTCGGAGAAACCATGATAAGGCTGGCCCGGGAAGATAAAAAAATAATCGCCGTTACCGCGGCAATGCCGGAAGGAACCGGTCTCGCAAAATTTAACGAGCTGTTCCCTGAACGTTTTTTTGATGTAGGAATTGCCGAACAGCATGGAGTTACTTTTGCTGCCGGCCTGGCTTCCGAAGGATTCAAGCCGGTTGTAGCGATTTATTCAACTTTTCTGCAAAGAGCTTATGACCAGATATTGCATGACGTATGCATCGAAGCTCTTCCAGTTGTTTTCGCCATAGACCGCGGAGGCATTGTAGGCGAAGATGGCGCTACACATAACGGATTATTCGACATATCATATTTGCGAAATCTTCCTAATATGGTGCTTATGGCCCCGAAAGATGAAAATGAGCTGTGTCGTATGCTTTTGACCGCTCTTTCTCATAACGGCCCGATAGCATTCCGGTATCCCAGAGGAATCGGGGTCGGTGTTCCCGTCGAGCAGGATATTAAACCGCTCCCGATAGGAAAGGGAGAAATACTTGAAAATGGAAAGGATATTCTAATATTAGCAATAGGCAGATCGGTCTGCGAAGCACTAAAAGCGTATAAACAATTAATCGAGGAACATAAAATTAACGCAACCGTAGTCAACTGTCGCTTTGTGAAACCGCTTGATATAGACCTAATTACTTCTCTTGCAAAAGAAATACCCCGAATAATCACTGTGGAAGATAA
>JAUPLM010000405.1 GCA_030836965.1 Thermodesulfobacteriota bacterium
AGCGCATCCAGATGCTGGCGGCAACTCCCCATACAGCATTATAAAACAGGACAAACACAGGAGTCAATACACCCAGATCCATGCCCATAATGCCTTTATGGGCGATCATTGGAAAAATAACAAAGAGCTGAACCAGGCTCGGTCCTATGCTTAATATCAATCCCCTTGAAAAAACCCGGTCTGAAGGCATCGGCAGCAGAAAAAGCAGCCCCCAGATACCGCCCCAGATAATCCGGGGATAAAGCCAGGGGAGCGTCAGCGCAGGTGCCAGTTTGACTCCCGCGGCCGATGTCAGCCCGATATCTCCGAAAAACCAGACAGTCAGGCTGTTTAAAACTCCTCCCAGACATCCGGCAGCAAAAACCAGCGATAATTTTTTGGCAAAATTTTTCATCGGTTTTATTCCTTTCCCGACAGCCGTAATCCGATTCATAAAGAACATTGCGGCCGGTATCATATTATAATATGTATTACCGCCTGATTTCACGGACGAGGAGTTGTCTTGCTTCATGAGTTTTTGGGCTGATCTCGTTCAATGACAAATCACTTTTTTTCCGGCTTTTTTTTCATAAGAGCATACAGCCACCAGCCCATACCCGTTACGAGCAAAAGGATGACGATTGTCAGGATCATCTTCTCCATCCCGGCAAGGCGTTCACGAAGTGTGGGCTTGAGGCCTTTTCCGGTACGTAATGCGGACAACTCCCGCTGTTCATAGGAATGTTGCGACAGGATCTCCTTGTTTACAAATCTGGCGAGATCATAATCAGGGCTCTTGATCCGCGTATTGCCGCAGCATAGAGCGTATCGCTCGCCACTTTTGAGCGCCATGAAGTAGAGGTTCTGCTGAATCCATGAGAGGGTAATGCTCTTCAATTCAAGCGGCGGGTTATTCCTGTTCAGGATAATGATTTTTAAATACGCTTGCCTGGGCGCGTGAAGACTGATGCTGTTGCTTTCTTCGTGGCGCTCTGATGACAATGGGAAGCGATAAATCACCTGACTGGCGAGAAGAGAATAAGAATCTTTCCTTCCCGTGCTGCTGCCGTAAAGATTTACTACGCGGTGAAAGTAGGGGTCGGCAATCTCAAGAGACAGTTTGTCAACAGGAAGGCCGGCGGGCAGCACAATCACCGTGTTACCGTCCTTATCCGGTTCGGCGGAAGGAGGAGTGAAGGTCTTTTGGTCGTAGACCGGTTTCTTTTCAGCGGGCGTTCCCGTGCTGGCGTGGGCAGCCCGGATACGCAAATCGGTATTTAACGCGCCGTTCACGCTGAAATCGAGACCTTCATACGTGAGCTTGATCGATGGCTGCGATGCCTGCCGGGGCTTGTAATCTCTAAGTGTAGCCCTGAAATATTGCGCGTCGGTGCTCGCGAATTCGATCTTTGTTTTGCGCACGTTCACCCGGGAAGAAAAATCATAGATGCTGCCCTCGGAAATAAACTTCCAGGTCTTGCCGTCACTGCTGCCGTCCAGAATAATTCGTTTTTTGAAATCCCGGTCCGCGATGTCCAGATCCAGCACGCTGACGGGTCGGTGTTTCTTCGGAAGTTTCAAGATTATGGATGCGGATGATGCGTCATTATCATAGCCGGTGATTTCGAGGGAATAGGTTTCAATAGTTTCGTGCGGAGGCGCATTCCCGATAATCACAAAGGGGGTTTCATTCCGGGACGCATGCAAGATACGGATGTCCCGCAGATCAGTTCCTGCCTTTTGGAGTATCTCGTCCGAAAGATGCACCTGATACAATGTCTCGGCCCTGACATCACCCTGGATATCAGCACAGTACTGAAAATCATCGGCAGTAAGGGATGCGGCATTCGCTGACGGAGCCGCGATGATAATGGCCATCACGATTAAGATGATCAATTTTTTCATGGTTCAGCCTTTCCGGCGGGCGCAACGCCCGCATCGCATTGCTGGTTGTCTTTGCGGTCAGGGTCCGACAGCACGGTGATGATACGGTCTTTGTGGCGATAATACAGGTACGATGTGCCGACAAGAACAAGCCCCAGGATGATGAACGAAAAGATGCGGTAGGGCGTGCTGAAATTGGACATGTCGAAAAGGAACACCTTCAAAACGACCACGAGAAAAAATCCGAAAGAGGCCTTTCTGAGCGTGGAGTTATTTTGCCTGAACCCTATCAGCATAAGTACAACGGAGAACGAGGTCCAAAGAACTGAGATGGCTGCAAATCTGGCGGCAAGCAGATATGTGTGGAAAAATGACGACGTCTCGGCCGTCAGGATTATAAACAGGGCGATCCCAAAAATCGTAATGAAGAGCGGGCCATCGCCGCCGGTTGACCACTGCATCTTCTTCGGCACCTGCCGTGTCAGTCTGCCGGTTGCCGCCAGTAGGAGCAAAAGGACCGCCGAGGTGAGGAGGCGTTCGGCTACAAGATACGTGTAGCCTCCCGTTATCCGGAATCCGTATGCAAGGTGCATTTGAAATACATTATTATAATCATGGAGCAGGAATTTGAAGGTCGATACAATGAGCAGGGCATAGCCGCCGATCACAAAGCTTCGGTGCTCCAGCTTTATCGCCATCCAGAGAAGCGCTATGCCCTGAGCCGACCAGAATACGGTGATCCAGTGATTCGAGAACAGTACCGGTACGGTAATGATAAGAAAAACCAGGGCCTTTGAAAGCATGACAGGAAACACATCCAGGTTTTCCTGACCGTGACGATAGAGATAAGAGGCCATGAAAAGAAAAATGCAGGCATATAACACTGTGATAATGCTGACCCAGGCAACGCCGTACATTTCGCGGATCATGATGTAGTTGTAAGCGAACGCAATGAACGCGTTGATTCCGATCAGAACCAGTTCGCGATTGCCGGAACGACCGCCCCGGCGCACCTGATAGATAAAAGTAACAAAGTTATAGATCAGGAAAAACAGGTTCAGAAAAATGATGGCGGGCCAGAACCCGGATTCCTGATAGTGCTGCGCATACCATCCGGAATAGAGAAGATATGTAAAAACCAGCCCGAATATGTTCAGGATGTCCCACTTCTTATAGAACGCGATGCCAAGCAGTCCGAGGTTCAGGATCGTCATATAAGTCATGAGCGCAATCTGGTTGTCCTGCCCTGTGGACAGAAGGACGGGAGTGAGGAATCCGCCGACAAGACCAAGGACCGCGAGCCACTTGGTGTCATACCGTACTGCGAGCGCGCACGCCAGCATTGTGATCATGATCATTATGGAAAAGGAAGGTACCTGATCAAAGAGATGATAAATCTGGAATGCGGCGAATGCGGCGAAATACAGCACGGCGATACCTCCGCCGATGAGCGACAGGCCGAAGCGCTCGATCTTTGTCCGGAACCGGTCTCCTGCGACAAGGAATACGATGCCCCAGATATAGGCCATTGCCACCCTGCCGGCAGGGCCGACCCATCCCTGCTCAAAGGAATATTTCAGAAAGTATCCGATACCGAACACCATGGTGAGTATGCCGATCGCCAGCAGCCACTTCTGGCCGACCTGAACCTCGAACTCGGAAGAATCCCGGCCCGGCTGCGGCACGAAAGCCGGCGCGGGTTCTCTCTGTATGGGAAGGACAGCCTCAACCGGCTCGG
>JAUPLM010000406.1 GCA_030836965.1 Thermodesulfobacteriota bacterium
TTTTGCCCTCGGCTTTTATTATGGCGGAGCAAAAGCCGGTACAGACATGATAACATGGTGGATAATTATAACCGGTCTTCTTGCAGGACTGGGCGCTCTTCTTGCCATGGCTCATCCCTTGACTATTTTGTCTTCGATTATTGCAGCGCCATTAACTACGATTCATCCGCTCATAGCTGCAGGGTGGGTTTCGGGTCTGGTGGAAGCTTTCTCCCGTAAACCGAAAGTGAAGGATCTTGAAAGTCTCCCTGAGGATATCCTTTCCATAAGGGGATTCTGGAGAAACAAGGTTACAAGGATTCTTCTTGTGATTGCCTTTACAAATATCGGAGCTTCTATCGGTTCGATGGTTGCCATTCCGCTTATGATCAAGATGTTGTAGCTTATGGTTTTACAATATCCCCGGTTATACTTTTTAAAACGTGCGGCAGCCTGGCAATATTGAAAGGTTTTTGAAGGGCCGCGGAAAATCCATACTTTTCCGGGTTGCTCATGACAGGATCCTGGCTGAACCCGCTTATCACGATCCCCTTTATCTCCGGATCCATCTCTTTTATAACCTTCATGGTGTCCATTCCGCCTAATCCTCCCGGAATAGTAAGATCAAAAATAACCGCTTTGTACGACCTTCCGGCGGCTCTTGCTTCCACAAAAAGCTCTATAGCCTTTTCCCCGTCTTCAACCACATCAACCTCATACCCGGATTGTTTCAGAATTGTGGAACCCAGATCACGGATGTCCGCTTCATCATCCATAAAAAGAATCCTGCCGGTTCCGAATGTAATTTTATCCTTTTTTGCTTCAGGTTTTTCCGGCAATCCTTTTGCTGCAGGAAGATAAAAGATAAAAACGGATCCTTCTCCCACTCTTGATTCGACCTCTATATGCCCGCCGTGTTTCATAATTATGGAATGGCATGTCGCGAGACCGAGTCCGCTTCCCTCCTGTTTTGTTGTGTAAAAAGGATCAAATATTTTCTGTAAATTTTTTTGAGGTATTCCGATCCCTTCATCCTCTACCGAAACCGACACATAATCGCCTTGAGGAAGAGATCCTTTGCCGTTCCCGCTGTTTACAAACACGTTTTTTACCGAAACAATTATTTTTCCCCCGCCCGGCATTGCCTGCCGCGCATTTATCAGAAGATTTGTCATAACCTGCAGAACCTGCCCGCGGTCGGCATCAACCGGTTTTATGTTTTCGCCGTAATGCATTTCGCAGGTTGAGCTGCTTGACTTTCCTAGTGCCATACTTGCCGCTTCATCAATCACGGGCTGTATGTAAATCGTCTCCCTGAAAGGTTCTCCGCCCCGGGAAAAAGTAAGCAGCTGTCTTGTAAGGCCTGTCGCGCCAAGAACCGCAGTCTCGGCTTTTGAGATATAATTCTGGATTGTTTCCGGGTTTTCCGGATATAGTTTTGCAAGATTTAAATATCCCATTATGGCAGTCAGAATATTATTGAAGTCATGGGCTATTCCTCCCGCAAGAGTGCCGAGCGCCTCCAGTTTTTCGGCGCGAATCATCTGGGATTCGAGCTTCTGCTGCTCCGTGACATCTCTCATGATGCCGAGAAAGCCTGTCTTTTTCCCGTCTTTGATTATAAGGGAAACATTTCCTTTAATCGTCAGCTTCAGTTTCTCTCTGGTTAAAATTTCAAAGGTTTTCTCTTTCAACGGAATTCCCGATTTATACAACCTGCTCAGCGCATCTGTAACTTTTTGGGCGTTCTCTTCATCGAAAAACGTCTTATAGTTCGTGCCGGTAACTTCATCCCGAGAATAACCGGTAATCTTTTCAACGGCTCTGTTGCAGGATGTGTAGTTACCTTCAAGATCGAATGTAAATATCATATCCATCGAGTTTTCGACTATCTCCCTGTACTTCTGTTCGCTCTCTTTAAGGGCGTTTTCCGCCATTTTGCGGACGGTGATATCGGAAACAATATGAACTGAACCGACAACATTTCCATTCTCATCTGTAAGCGGCGTTGTTATTATTTCAAAAAAAGCCGCTTTTCCCGCATCTTCAATTTCTTCACGGGTCGTCTTTTCCAGATCGAGTGATTCCTGATGAGGACAGAACGGAGCATCCTTTTTATGAATAACTTCACAGCATGTTCGTCCTATAATATCTGTAAATTTCATATTATAAAGTTTTGCAGCGGCAAGATTAAGACGGCGGATCCTGCTCTCCTTATCCGTAATAAAAACAGCATCGGGAACAGAATCAAAGGTAAGCTCCCATTCGCGCCTTGCCGTTCGGAGAACAGACATAGTTCCGGTTAAATTCAGGGATATTTCATGAAAAGTTCTGTACAGATCACCGATCTCGTCCTTGCTTTTGATTTCTTCCCTTTTCTCATCAGGAGCCGCCTCTCCAAGCCTCAATGTTGCTTCGCGGAGCTTTATTATGGGATTCGTAATCCTTCTTATGGCAATAATACCTATCAGAGCGGATATCAGGGCTACTGATATTATCGATAGAGCCGAACGGGTGAAAGCATCCTTTATCGGAGCTAATGCTTCTTTCTTCGGCTGCTGCGCCCCAAGCACCCAATCGGTATTCGGAATCTGCCTCAACGATAGAAGCATCGGAATCCCGCGTGTATTTACCGTCTCTCCGACTCCTTCAAAACCGTCTATTCCTGCATCCAGCAGCTTGTTTAAGCCGGCCGGAGCATCTCGTTTCAGGATTCTTTTATCGTCTGGATGAAGGATTAACATCCTTGATTTATCTACTATATAGATATATCCGGATGTCCCGATCTTCTCCTGACGGATTCCGCCGAAAAGATGCGGAGAGAGAAGACGCATGGAGCAGCCCAGCAGCCCTGCAATTTTATTGTTTCTGTCTCTTAAGAGAGCCGTAACGGTAATGACCGGCTGACCAGTTCTTGCAGAGATATAAGGTATTCCTACAATTCCTTTTTCTTCCTCCATCGTGCGTTTGAAATATTCCCTGAAAGCAAAGGATTTCCCTCTTGTTTCAGGGGAATAAGGATAATCGCTCCAGAGTGTTCCGTCTTTATCGAGCAGAAACATCCCGTTTTCGAACCTGGGATAAAATTCAACCCTCGATTTCAGATATTTTTCAGCTTCAGCCGATTTCTTTTTCTCTATTACGTCAGCAGGGAGATTTAAAGCGATTGCCCCGGCATCGACCAGGCTGTCGTTTAAAAGCATCGCTACGGATTCCGCGGTCGAATTGGATATTGTTTCAATATTGGAATAGATTGTCTTTCTGAGGGAACTTTCCAGGAAACTGACAAAAAACAGGCTTACAGCGCCTGTGCACATCGCCGCTATTACAGCCATAAGAAGAGACGTTTTTGTTCTGAGCCGCATTATAATAATCCCGGGTTGCTGTTTTGTGCTTTTGCCCGTTGCCTTACTGTTCGCATTTCAGTATCTTAACCACAGTTCTTTTGACCTCTTTTCCATCATCCCTCTTATAGGTCATCTTAACGGTCTTAAGGCGTTTCTGAGCAAAAAGCCGGATGCATTCAGGATAGAGCTCCCATTCGAGGGCAAGCCCCTTTTTTTTGATTGAATCTATCGTATCATCCGGATCTATCTGAAAAGACCTTTGTCCGATTATAGGGCCGGAGTCTTCTCCGTAATCGATAAAATGAACCGTGCATCCTCCAATTTTTGAACCATACCGGAAAGTGTCTCCGTATCCGTCAGTACCCGGAAAAGCCGGCAGCAGGGCGGGATGTATGTTCATAATGCGGGGATTACCGGGATCCGTATTGATCCTGTCAATAAAATAAGGAGTGAGATTTCTCATAAAGCCTGCGAGAACAAGAAGGTCGAAAGGATAGGGTTTCATCTTCTTAATAAGCTCAGCCTCGGCGATGGCTCTTGTTGCAATGAACTTTTCTTTCTTTTCGGAGTCGGTCTCCGGAGGAAAAAGGGAAATTCTGGAAAGAAGATCTTTCATTTCAAAATCGCCGGGCAGTCTCATTTCACCGGGATTTTTTCTGTATTCCCTTATGATGGAAGAGTAATCAACTACAAAGGTAGGTATGTTGTGTTTTGCCGCTCTCGCAAGGCCCTTTGCCTCCGGATTATCGGTACCCACAAAAACTATTTTCCCGTCAATTTTTTCCGATTCACAGGAATCAATTATTGCCTGCAGGTTTGTTCCGCCGCCTGATATAAGCGCGCCAATCCGGATTTTCTCCCCCATGAAAGCACCTCTGGTTAAGTGTTAATAATGGCCGGCACCTGTTTTATATCCCTGTGAAAAGCGAGAAATATATATAATATCTGGTTTTCCCAATGCCAATTAACAAAGCGGCCGGCTTTTGTCAATCAGTCGGTCAGGACTGGGTTGACAATACCGAAGCCATTCACTATAATGATTACAATGAATATTATCTCACAGGAAAGGAAAAGTATCATGTCTGAAGGAATTCTTGAAGTAA
>JAUPLM010000407.1 GCA_030836965.1 Thermodesulfobacteriota bacterium
ATCATAACCTGTACAGAGGAGACCGCTGTATCTTTTAACAAGATAACCGACCATGAGGACTGTATCATACTGTGAACTCGGGCTTGAAGTCACTCCGATGAGCATCTCTATCCTGCCAAGAAGTCCGGTCTCTTCCTTAAGCTCCCTCAGGGCGCCTTGATCAGGGTTTTCGCCAAGTTCAACAAATCCTCCGGGAAGACACCAGAAGCCCTTCTTCGGTTCAACATTTCGCTTTACCAGAAGGACCCTTTCCGTTTCATCAATTGTCACTATGCAGGTGGCCGGAACAGGGTTTTCATAAACAGTCTCGTTGCAATGCTCGCAATAAAGACGCAACCTTTCTTCCCTCATCCCGGACATAAGCCTGTTACCGCAATATTGGCAGTATATCTTTTTCCGCATTAATCGTCGAAATTCCCCTTTACACCTTTGTCCGATGGTATTGAAGCCGCACGACTCGATATTTTTTCGAAAGTCCATTCCGAGGGATCTTCAAATCTCCCGACCTTTGCCCCGGGATCATACGACCCGGCATCAAGTATTTTTTGAATGGCAACCGGGGCGGAATCCCTGCCGTTAAAAACGTTCACAATCATATTATAAACAAAATCTTCGACTCTCTTTGCCATTCTGTCTCTGATCTTCTTCGGCTGACTCATTATTTTGTTCTCAAAAGCAAGGTTAAGCGACTTGTAGTTTCCGCCTTTCCAACCCTTTGAATCCGCATAGGCGTACATCTGTGCCCACAGCTCATCAGAAACTCCTTCGCCCTCCACCTTTATAAAATCACCCTTTTTGTCAACCAATGCATTCCCGTAATCATTGACTTCAAGTCCCCATGAAATCATCTGAAGGGCGGTTGCTACGTTTGCCTTCGTTGTTCTGGTTCTGGCAACTATCTCTCTTAACCTGTCTGAGTTGTTTCCGGATGTACCGTGCTGTGCCCCTGATATTTTATATTTTTCCAAAGCATCATGGATACTTACGGTCAAATCAATCTGAATTCCCTGTCCGCTTTCTTCTATGCCATGGGTAGTCCCGTTGTTTAAAGCAATCCAATCGGGGAAAATATTATGAGCATTTAACCCCTTAATCAGAAAGAGAGCTTCATCAACCGTAGAGAGCCCCGCTTTCCCCTTGATTTCGCCGACTTCAGTTTCAAGCCCGGCCCATGATGGAATAAAAGGGTTCAGCGCAATATTTGCCAGAAGATTTTTGTCATCAGGCATGTGGGATGCATCAATAGCAATAGATGTCAGGCCGGCTTCAAAAAGGGTGGGAATCTCGATTTTTGCAGCATCAACATCCTGTTCTTTTTTTATTCCATAGTGGTCGGCATGAATTGCAACAGGAACTGTAATGCCGAGTTCATTACACAGAGCATCAGCCTGCCTTGCAATATTCCAGTAATTCACCGCGCAATATGCGCTCGATCCACCTTCCGATTTGGCAATCTCGATAATTATGGCTGAATTGGCTCTATGTGCAGCCTGAAGAACTCCCCGGATTATAATATTGCTTCTTCCGTTGGCAGCCATTGCAATAGACTTGCCTTTGGTCATCATGGCCCTGTCGATGAATTTTCCGCTGACTATAAGGGCTTTGGAATTCGGAAAGAGTTTTACAACATTAGGTGGGCGGCCTGTTTTGATTGCCCTGTCAAAATCCGAAATTCCTGTTGTCATAACTGGCATGGCAATATCTCCTTTATCAATAGGTATAAACTTCATATTCGGTTTTTTTACCAAGAATAATATCTATTTTATTCTGCACTCCGATTCTTTCATTGCTTAAAAACCATCTCTCCCAGTCTTCAGCTGACTGCCATGTGCTGAGCACAACATATTCGCTCGGATTGTCAATCCGTTTCAGCGTTTCACCGGAAATGTATCCGGGCTGGTTATTTGCAAGCGCTCTTAACTGTTTCAAAAGAGGAGTTAAATATTTCACCTTATCCTCAGACACAGTTCTTTTGATAATAATTTTAATTGCCATGTTTTCCTCCCTGCATCCGTTATATTATAGTTATGCTTCTTCTCCCAATATATATCTGTCAAAAGTCCTGACGGGCTTTCCTTTTTGAGATTGCCCGGATCCCCGGATAACAATAGTTGCGGATCTGATTCATTCACTATAAATTTCCGGCATTTATTAGCTTCCGCTCATCGCTTCGTCTCACTTGAATCCCTGAACCCCCGAATCCTCTCTGAATCACCCGGCTCTTTGGGATACAATCCTTATCTATTTGCAATACTAAACAGCTGTAAGAATAAGGGTAATCAGTATAGGAGCTGTAAGAGTAAGAATAATGCCGCTGAAAATGGATATTATACCGTATTCTTTTCCTGTATACCTTATAATAACCGGAAGAGTTGTGTCCATTGAGGTCGCTCCTCCTGATGCGATAGGAGCAAGACGCCCGAAATGCCTGACAAGCAAAGGCGTCATGAGAAGCGTTGATATTTCCCTGAAAATATTCGATAAAAGGGCAATTACTCCGAGTGTTTCACCTTCTATTCTTGTAATTACTACGCTTGATAGACTGTAGTATCCAAACCCTGAGACAACTGCAAGGGATTCTCTTAAGGTTATTCCCTTAAGCCAGAGGGATAACAGCGAAGATCCGAGCAATGTACCTAAAACCACGGATAAAGGAACCAGAAGAATCTTCGCGTTTAACTTTTTTATCATTTCCCAGGCCGTGTTGTTTCCTCCGATCCCGATTCCTACAAGAAACAAAAGGAGATTGAGAGCATAAAGGGAAAACGCTGAATTGTTCATTGCAGACGGGACCAGTGAATAAAAGCCGCAGAGAATTCCGGCAGAAAAGAAAAATATTATAGCAAAGCTTCCTCTCATTCGCCTTTTCTCCTGAAAATATATACGTAAACAAAATATGAGAGAAAAACGCTTCCTGAAACAGCACCTGCCGTAAGCACAAAAGCCTGAATGCCAAGCTTCGCTATTGATCTTATTATGATCTCATTACCTCCCACAGAAAGGCCGAGCAGAAACAGAAGAAGGCATATCGCTCCTGTGGTCACCTTGTCGGTAAACTCCATTATACTGCTTTTTTTCCGCAGAAAATAACCGGCTAACATGCCGGACAATAAAAAAAAAGCGTTATTAATACCATTCAGATCCCCTTGATATTGATTATTATTCCTTGAAATCATTTGCGAATTGAGA
>JAUPLM010000408.1 GCA_030836965.1 Thermodesulfobacteriota bacterium
AACGGTTAAGACTGCCGCGGAGCTTCTTGAACCGCACCGGATAACTTATTACCTTATGAATCTTGCCGCAACCTTTCACAGCTATTATAATAAACACAGGATTCTTTCGGACGATCATGCGGTAACTGAAGGCAGACTGTGCCTTGCGGTTGGTATAAAAAAAGTGATAAAAAACGGGCTCAAGCTTCTCGGGGTGAACGCTCCTGAGAAAATGTGATTGAAAAACGGGCGCAAGGTAAAAAGGCAAACAACATAAGGAGAAGAACCATTAACGACTTACGCTCAGATGATCAATGGATTATCGGTCATGATCCGGATAGTACGGACAAATTGATGATGGAAAGCGAACCCAAGGCGTCTTCAGGGACAAAGCCGTTTCTTGAACTGACACGAAAGAAAGCAATCGGTTGGTTTATTCTCATCCTTATTGTCTGCAGCTGGATGTTTGTGCTGGGAATTCTGGTCGGAAGAGGTACCGCGCCGGTTCAGTTTGATGTCGATAAACTTAAAAAAGATCTTGTGAATGAATTGAAAGCCGCAGTCGAGAAGGAAAAGGAAGAAAAAAAGGCTGCTGATGCGATAGTTTCATCCGACCCGGCATCTCCGGACGGCAATAAGCCCCTGGGATTTTATGAAGATTTAAAAAGCACGAAGGAGTCGCAGGAGCATATTAACATGGGAGCGGCGCCGAAGCATGAAAGTCTTCCCGTTTCGGTTCCTCAAAAGGAACTTCCTGTAAAAGAGGTTCCGGTAAAAGAAATTCAGGCAAAAGAGATCGCAAAAGAGACCGCAAAAGAGACCAAGGTAAAAGAGATTCAGGAAAAAGCGCCTAAGATCGGGAAGGTGAATGAAAAAACCGCGGTGCCGGCTGAAACTAAACAGTTGAAAGCACAGAAGACAGCTTCTCCTGAAACTGCTGTGAAGGACACTATTTATACGATACAGGTCGCTGCTGTAAAAGACATGAATAGTGCGGAAAAGCTTATGAGTGATCTCGTTAAAAAAGGAGATCAGGCATACATATCTTCAGGAGAAGTTCCGGGAAAAGGAACCTGGTACAGGGTGAGGAGAGGAGGGTTCAGTGAGAGAAGTGAGGCCGAAATCATTCTGTCCAGCCTTGTCAAGGATAAGATCAAGGGGATAATTATGAAAAAATAAAGTCAAAAGGCGAAAGGCGTGAGGACCGAACATCGAATATCGGAGTTCTATGTACGATGTGCGAAATTCGAAGTCCGAAGGATGAAAAGGCTGACAGTCTTCAGCCTAAAAACCTTCAACCTTTTGTTAACCGAAAACCGGAGACGAGAGACCAGAAACCAAATATTATGAAAATAACAAGAGAAGACATTATACACGTGGCGGATCTTGCGCGCCTTGAAATGGATGAGGATTCGATCCGGAAATTCGCCGTTCAGATAGATGATATATTAAGGTATGTCGAGACGCTCAGTAATGTAAACACGGAAGGCGTTCAGCCGACTACTCATGCGATTTTCCTGACAAATGCTTTCAGGGATGATGAAGAGAAGCAGAATTTTGACCGGGATGCACTGCTCGGGAATGCTCCTGAGAAAGAGAACGGCAATTTCGTGGTTCCGAAGGTTGTTGGATAATAAAGCATACCGGTATCGTAAAAAGTCGAAATATGCTCACTTAACGAGCTTTTTGGGGATTTTGAAATCTCTTCGCTAAATAACAAGAACTCGGGCTAGCGCCCTCAGACAGCTTGTTATTTTTAACGCTTAGTAATTTAAAAATCTATTTCCCAAAAATCTCAAATCCGTGCGCATATGACTTTTTATGATAGCATCAAAGATTATTAATGAAGTAATAAAATAAATAAAAATATGAAACTATACGAACTTACGATAAAAGAAGCGCATGAGCTGCTTAAAAAAAGAGAGATATCTTCTCAGGAGCTGACGAGGGCTGTTCTTGACCGCATAGCGGCAGTTGACGAGAAGGTCGGGGCATTTATAACAGTCGCCGGCGAATCGGCAATAGCGGAAGCAAAGCTTGCGGACAAAGCAATCGGAAAAGGCGATATCCGGACCCTTACCGGAATTCCTGTTGCCATAAAAGATCTCATATGCACAAAGGGAATACGCACGACATGCGCTTCTAAAATTCTGGATAATTTCATACCCCCTTATGATGCTACGGTAATATCGAAGCTTAAACAGGAAGGAGCGGTTATAATCGGCAAACTCAATATGGATGAGTTTGCGATGGGCTCATCAACCGAAAACTCAGGCGTAAAGCTTACCCGCAACCCATGGGATCTGACCAGGATTCCCGGCGGTTCGAGCGGAGGATCGGCAGCGGCTGTTGCCGCTGATATGTGTCTCGGAGCCTTTGGCTCGGATACGGGCGGCTCCATCCGCCAGCCGGCGTCCCACTGCGGGGTTGTGGGGCTGAAACCGACATATGGAAGAGTTTCACGCTTCGGTCTGGTTGCCTTTGCTTCTTCGCTGGATCAGATCGGCCCTCTTGCCAAAGATGTCACCGATTGCGCTATACTTGCCGGAGCGGTTTCAGGTTATGATCCGTCGGATTCGACTTCCGTTCCGAGGGATGTTCCGGATTATTCCTCTTTTCTGACCGAAGGTCTGAAAGAAGTAAAAATCGGCATTCCGAAAGAATATGACTCCACGCAGGGCCTCGACCCTGAAGTTTCATCAGCGGTGATGAACGCGCGAAAGGTGATGGAGAAGCTTGGCGGGAAATGCGTCGAAATTTCACTTCCAAACACGCAGTACGCGGTACCGGTGTATTATGTCATTGCGCCCTCGGAAGCGAGCTCCAATCTTGCCCGTTTTGACGGCGTGAAATACGGTTTCAGGGATAAAGAGAAAGAAAATCTCATGGATATGTACAGGAGCACGAGATCGAAAGGTTTCGGACCTGAAGTAAAGCGGAGGATAATCATAGGGACATACTGCCTTTCCGCGGGATATTATGACGCTTACTACAAAAAGGCATCCCAGGTGCGCACCCTTATAATGGAGGATTTCAGAAAGGCGTTTGAAATCTGCGACCTGATTCTTTCTCCCGTGGCTCCGACCCCGGCATTTAAAATAGGAGAGAAGGCGGACGATCCTCTTACTATGTATCTGTCGGATATTTTTACGCTCTCCGCAAATCTTGCCGGAATTCCAGGAATGTCGGTCCCCTGCGGTTTCTCATCGGGCGGGCTTCCTATAGGACTTCAATTGATGGGAAAGCATTTCAGCGAGGAGATGCTCTTTAAGGCCGCGTATAATTTTGAGCAGGCTACCGATTTTCACAAAAGGAAACCGGAAATATAATTAGGATTCAAGGGGTCAAGGAGTCAAGGGGTCCGGTGAGAAGCAGTTTTCAATTAGCGGAAAACAAAACCCTTGAACACCTGGACCCACGAACCCTCGAATCCTTGAACCCTTTGCACAAAGGAAAAGACCATGACCATGCAGCCTAAAGGCGATAATTTGAGAAAAGCGGTAAAGTGGATTTCAGAAACTATGAAATATGAGCCCGGCAAAAGCCGCGCTAAGGTCATTCAG
>JAUPLM010000409.1 GCA_030836965.1 Thermodesulfobacteriota bacterium
AAGAACAAGCTTTATGGCCAGAAGATGATCATCAACCGGGAGGCTTCCTATCAATAAAGGCAGGCCGTAAGGCCTGAAATTGTTGTTCATAATACCAAACCCTTTCAATCAGATTATTTTATAAATCAGGTTAACATGAGCAGAGGATGTCTGACAATAAAAAACTCCCCGTGATTTGCAGTTCTATTCAGGTCTCACCCTGTGCCAGTTTGCCTCCTGCCATAATTGTTTGACACCCATAAAGGCGGGTGTTATAGTCTATAGCCATAAAAACCAAAAGCAGTTCTGGCAAAATCTGCAAGAACTGGAATAGAAAGATATTTTAAACAGGAGGATAGTATGTTTGGAATAGGAATGCAGGAACTGATAGTTATACTGATTATCGTGCTTATTATATTTGGAGCCGGCAAACTCCCTGAAATAGGTTCAGGGCTGGGTAAGGCTATAAAAAATTTCAAGGGAGCAGCTACCGAACCCGAAAAAAAAGAGCCTGAAAAAATCGATGAAGGGAAAAAATCCTGATACCCTCCTGACTCTAGATGCATTCAAACGATACTAACGGGCAGATTATAAATATTCTGCCCGTTTTTTCTTGCCTTTATCGCCCGAACCTTAACCCTGCCGTCAAAACGGGATATCATCATCTTTAGCATCACGATGAATAGGTCCTGGAATATCACGATCCATGGCATCGTCATCATGATGACGCGCCTTTTTGGATGAATCTCCGGAATCTTTCCTGTCTAAAAACTGCACGTCGGAGGCCACGATTTCGGTAGTGTATTTTCTGTTACCTTCCTTGTCATCCCATGATCTTGTCTGAATCCGGCCTTCAACATAAACCTGTTTCCCTTTCGACAGGTATTCGCCGCATATTTCACCCAGCTTGCCGAAAGCGACAATGCGGTGCCACTCCGTGCGCTCTTTCTTCTCGTTGCTCTCCTTGTCTTTCCATTCCTCGGATGTGGCGATGCTGAAATTGGCAATAGCCACCCCGCCCGTTGTATAGCGTATTTCAGGATCTTTACCCAGCCTGCCTATGATCATTGCCTTGTTTAGACCAGACATTCCTACCTCCTTATTATAGAGTTGTTTTTTATAAATACATAAAATGCCTGCATTCTGTCAACCAGGATAAAAACAGAATAAAAACAGGATAAAAAATTGACCGCCGTCTTGCATGTTGACTTCTTTTTATCCGTCTGCCATACAAAAAAAGAGTTTATTTAATTTATAACCAGATAAAAACAATAAATATTGAAAATGAATGACGACAACATAACCCTTGAATTTTCAGGGAAATACGACGCGAAACATTCTCTTGAGTATTACAGAAAGCATAAGGAAGGGATCGGGCGCAGACTCTCCAACCTCCGGGAGCAGAGCATAGCGGCAAAGGCGCTGGCAATTGCCGGAGATCCTGCCACGGTGCTGGACATCCCATGCGGTGCTGGGCGGTTCTGGCCCCTCTTATGTGAAAAACAGGACAGAATCATATATGCGTCAGACTACAGTCTTTCAATGATAATGGTAGCGAATAAACTGCTGGATCCGGCAATGGCAATACGCATATCATGTTTTCAGGCATCCGCATTCAGTATAAACCTGAAAGCGGATTCGGTTGATTCCATATTTTGCATGCGCCTCCTGCATCACATAGTAAAAAAAGATCACCGCATGACTTTACTGAAGGAATTTTACAGAGTTACAAGAGAAACGGTGTGTATATCCCTCTGGGTTGACGGCAATTACAAGGCATGGAAAAGAGAAAGGCTCGAAGAGAAAAGAGACCGCAAGGGATATAAAAACAGGTTTGTGGCGAACAGGCGGGAAATGGAATCCGAATTTCGCGAAGCCGGGTTTAATATCCTCGGGTTCATCGATTTTGCAAAATATTATTCCATGTGGCGGATATATGTTTTGCATAAAACATAACAACAGCAGATGAAAATTAAGGAATTTTATCATTCGGAAAATGAAAAGGAGTTGTTGACTCACAACGGCCTTGGCTCCTTCGGATCCTTGTGGGATTTAAAGGGGCGTTTCATCGAAGAGCCTAATTACCGCCGGGGCGGGTGGAGCGGCATCGTTCTTCATGAAATAGTGCTCCAAAACGGGCAGCCGCTGAAAATAATAATAAAGCGCCAGGAAAACCACACCTTCAGATCCATTCTGCACCCTTTAAGAGGTACGCCGACTTTTTACCGGGAATACAAAAACATTTGCCGTCTTGAAAAATTCAATATTCCCACCCTTCAACCTCTTTTCTATGGAGAACGGCGGATAAACGGCAATACGCAGGCTCTGCTGGTTATCCGTTTCCTGAACGGTTACAGGAATCTCGATGATATTCTAACGGAAGCAGGCATAAATGAACATTTTGATTTAAAAAGCATCATTGATTCCGTTGCGGAGATGGCAGCAAAGATCCATTCCCTGCGCATTCAGCACAACTGTTTGTATGGAAAGCATATTTTCGTAAAAACAGAAGAAAACGGCTCCGCAGACGTACGGTTTATCGACCTTGAAAAAATGCATTCCGGGTTATCCCGCTTCCATGTCGCGGCCCACGATCTGGGGGCTCTCTTCCGGCATGCCCCCTGGCCGGGAGATTCATGGAAACTTTTTCTGCAAAGCTACCTGGACAAAGCCGGCCTGGGGAAAAAAGAGAAAAGACTTTATACGATTTTGAGAGAAAAAATCGGGAAGAAGAGAAAAAAGAGGGAGAAATCCGCATGAATATAAAAGAGGAAGGAAATCTCATCGGTCCGGAAGGACGGCCTCTCTTCGGCATCCGCAGATCTCCAGTGGAATCATTCAATCTCTCCGACTTCAGGATTTACGGAACAGGCAAAAAAGAAGGCCTTGTCAAAAACCTCATAACCCGATTCCGGATAAAGAGATGGCAGTATCTTGGCGTCTGCAACGATGAAGTCATATTCGGCGCGGCCATTGTCAATCTGGGATATATGTCCAGCATCTTCACATATATATTCGACCGCAGGAAAGGCGTTATAAAACAGATTGAAACCATTCTCCCTTCCGGAAAAGCAGCCCTTTTTACAGGATCTTCCCGGAACGGTTCCGCCTCGTTTAAGAAGAGAAACAGAACCCTTGAATTTACCAACCAGCCCGGAAATATTCATGCGAAAATATCGGCTGACGGGAAATTACAGGCCGAACTCTCCTTTATAAAATCAGAAGAACCTCTTTGCTGTACAACACGGGTCGGGCTCGGCGGATTCAACTACACGCATAAAGAAGCAGGAATTCCAGTCCGCGGTTTTATCAGCATCGACGGGAAAAGGTGGGAGATATCAGAAAAAGAATCATCAGGGGTCATCGATTATACTTTCGGATATCTCGCAAGAATTACCTTCTGGAACTGGGCGGCCGGAGGGGGCTTCGATCTTTCCGGAAACAGGATCGGTTTCAATCTTGTTCAGGGAGTTAATGAAACCGGTTTTACCGAAAATGTATTCTGGATAAACGGCCGTATGATAAAAACCGATGTTCTGGATTTCAGGTACAGCGATCTCGATCTGCTGAAGCCATGGGAAATTATATCGAATGACGGGAAAATCAGTCTTCTCTTTTACCCGGAAGGGGAAAGAGCCGCCGATATAAACACAGGCCTGATCGCGAGCAGGTTTCACCAGCCTTTCGGGAGATTCGAGGGAAGACTGACGGACGGGAACGACTCCTGGCAGCTGAAAAACGTCACGGGTTTTACTGAAGAGCATTATGCAAAATGGTAGAGGTAAAATAATTGGCAATCTGCGCTTTTTGCGGTAAAGAGACTGAAGGTGCTTCATCATGCATCAAAAGCAGTATCAGGATAGACGGCGCTGATTATACCCCCTTGCCTTTCAGGAAGAAAAACGAAACGGTCTTTACAAAGGGAGAAACGGCAAGGTGCGCCGAATGCAATATCCTTCCCGGCGGTTTTCATCATGTAGGATGCGTTCTTGAAATCTGCCCGAAATGCGGGGGTAAATGGGTATATTGCGCCTGCTCCGGATCTAAGTTCAGGGCTGACGGCAAACCGGAAAAGAAATGTGATGTAATACAATTTAATCAGATCAGGAGAACCAAAAAGGATTAGAAGCCTTTTACGGGAGGAAAAAATGGATGTAATTCTCACAGGATTGATTGCTGCTGCTGTAATCTATTTTCTTTTCCGCGTTATTGTTTCCGGAAGAAGTAAACCGGGGGAGCCTGTAATATATATCTGTGACGAATGCGGTGAAAATGAGTGCGTTTGCCGCAGGGAAGACGAAGCGCCGAAACAATAAGCTCTATTATTCGGGAGGATAAAGCATGGCAGAACTTATGAAAGTTATTAAGGCAAGAAGAAGCGTCAGAAAATACGAAGAAAAGGATGTACCCGGGGAAGTATTAAACTCAATTCTCGAAACCGTCAGATGGTCTCCTTCGTGGGCAAACACCCAGTGCTGGGAGGTAGTTGTAATAAAGGAGAAGGCAATAAAAGAGAATCTGAAAGAGACGATTTTCCCGAAAAATCCCGCCACAAACGCAATAGCGCAGGCGCCCGTTCTTCTTGCCATTTGCGGCAAACTGAAAAGCTCCGGCTTTTACAATAATATTGTAACCACAAAATTCGGGGACTGGTTCATGTTTGATCTCGGCCTTTTTACCCAGACTCTCTGCCTTGCGGCGATGGACTTTGGACTTGGGACGGTTGTAGTGGGACTCTTCGATCATGACAAGGCAAAAGGGATTATCAAAGTACCGGAAGGATATGAGCTTGTCGCACTTGTTCCTCTCGGATATCCGGCAAAGATCTCTTCCGCTCCGCAGCGAAGGGAGATCCGTGAATTTGTTCATTACGATACTTTTTAATATTTTTTACGAAGCCGTCAGATGTTTCGATTCAGGCGGTTGGAGAAAGCTCATCTGGGGTATGGGCAATAGACTAATCACAGGACTACTGTGAAACTTCCATCGAATTCCTAAATTTCGATGTATTGGTTGGAAGTCATATGCGAACGGATTTGAGATTTTTGGGAAATAGATTTTTAAATCACTTAAGCGTTAAAAATCACAAGGCTTTGAGGGCGTTAGCCCCAACCTTCTTGTGATTTAGCGGAGTTATTTAAAAATCCCCGAAAAGCTCATTAAGAGAGCATATTTGAACTTCCAACCAGTTCATCGAAGATAGCTTGTACAATATTAACTTTTTACGAAGCCGTTACTTTTGAGGGGCTCGTAAAAGGCCGAAATTAAGACGGCAAAGTAAAAAGCTCATTATGCAAGGCGCACGAATCTTGAGGAATGAAGCGTACATTGAAGTACGCTGCAATGACGAAAGATGAAGCGCAACACAGCAGAATGACTTTTTACAAAGCCGTCAATTGTTCTTTGAACAGGGAATACATAGAAGCTTTCCGTCTTTTCCTGAAACCATCTTTGTCTGCATGGTCATCTCGCCGCATATTGCGCATGATACCGAAGGTGCAATGGTTGCATACGGCGGCGCCGGGACCTCGGACGTTTGTGTTGAAAAGACTTCGTCAAAAGGCCTCGAAAAAAGGTCTATGGCTTTTAAAAGCCTTTGCCGGAGACTTTCCTGCTCGTTTGCCGTCCCTGCCGATACGGCTTTTTCAAGCGCTTCAAATTCATCCTTATGTTTACCGGCATAATCATAAGTCGTTTTTCTCGAGAATCTGTAAGCCAGTTTTTTTGTGCGGTTGATAATTGTGAATGCGTTTTTGCCGTAATCTTTAATTATCAGATTTCCTTTTCCCGCTGTTGTGCCGAGCATAACCTGGAGGGCATCGATCGCGCATGAGTCGTTTTCACAGACGGCCACAACCTCTTCATCCGCCGAGCGTTTGAGGCCGAGCAGTCTTATGCTCTCTTTTGCGACAAGGTATCCATATACAAGACCGGGGCACAGATGTCCGTGAAAGGTTATGCATTGCCTGAGATCGTAAGGTATTTCAGTTTTTGTTTTATCGTTTTCCAAGTGAGCCTCCTTTGTACGGCAGGTTTTTACTGCTTCATCAATTTTGATAAACTCATAAAAAGTCATATGCGAACGGATTTGAGATTTTTGGGAAACAGATTTTTAAAATTACTGAGCGTTAAAAATCACAAGCTGTTTGATCCCGCCATGAGCGGGAGAGTTCTTGTGATTTAGCGAAGGATTTAAAAATCCCCAAAAAGCTCACTAAGAGAGCATATTTGGACTTTTTACGATACAATCAATTTTTATATTGTTAATAGACGGATTAAGTATCATGTTAAATGAATTTGCAAGCTTTTTCCCATAAATTAAAAGTACCATGCTGATGTTCTATGGGATTATGGATTACGTCGGAACGTATCTGCTTGAATCAAGGATATTGATTTTACTTATTTCTTAAAAGCCGCGGTAAAGAATATGACCGACATTCTGCTTATACAGCCTCCTGTAAGAGATTTTTATCTCACATCCAAAAGAACGATCCCGTACGGACTCGCCTCTATAGCATCGTCGCTGCAGAATGCCGGCTTTTCGGTTGAGATATTCGATGCCCTGGCAACTTCAAAATCCCGCAAACTTCAAATTCCCGGAGAGATGGCCTTCCTTGATGAATATTACGGGAAAGAAGACTTATCCCCTTTCTCGCTTTTCAACAGTTTTAAACATTTCGGATATGGTTTTGAACGCATTGGTAAAGCAGCGGCTATGTCCGGAGCATGGCTTGTCGGTATTTCATCCCTCTTTACCCCCTACGCCGGTTATGCTTTAAGGTCCGCAGAGGCGGTGAAAACATTCAGCCCTGCCTGCAAAACGGTGCTCGGCGGCCACCATCCCACCGCTCTTCCCGGGGTCGTAATGGAAAACGGAGCAGTCGATTACGTTATTCGCGGAGAGGGGGAAATCTCCATGCTGCTTCTTGCAGAAGCTTTAAAATCAGGCACAGGACTTGATTCGATACCCGGGATTGTTTTCCGTGAAAAAGACGGCGGCATAAAGATCAATGAACCGGCAGTGATTCAAAACCCGGACAATCTTCCTTTTCCCGCAACCGGTCTGCTGGATCATGACTTTTACAGGAGAAGAGGGACGGCAAGCGCGGTTATTTCGGCCAGCAGGGGATGCCCGATGAAATGTTCATACTGCTCTGTCGGCGCTTCATCTTTTATGAAATACAGGAGAAGAAGCGTGGGATCCGTTCTCGGAGAGCTGGATAGGATTATAAATGAGAATAAAGCCGGTTTCATAGATTTTGAAGACGAGAATCTCTCTCTGGACAGAAAATGGTTCATGACTCTTCTTGATGAAATAAAAACAAGGTTTGGAAAATCAGGAACGGAGCTGAGAGCGATGAACGGACTCTTTCCTCCTTCTCTTGATGAAGAGATGGTGCGTCTCATGAAAGAAGCCGGCTTCAAAACCCTGAATCTTTCCCTCGGCTCTTTTTCTTCCGCACAGCTTGAAAGATTCGGAAGACCCGATGTAAGGGATGCATTCGACAGGGCTCTTTTGCACGCCGGAAAATACGGCCTTGATGCGGTGGGATATATTATCGCCGGAGCTCCGTTTCAAACTCCCGAAGATTCCGTTTCGGATATTCTTTGCCTTGCCGGAAGAAGAGTGCTTGCAGGGGTTTCAATTTTCTATCCTTCACCGGGGAGTCCCGATTTTGGTCTATGTGATAAACTGGGAATACTTCCTGAAACGTTTTCTCTGATGCGTTCGAGCGCCGTCCCTGTTTCCCATACTACAAGCAGGAAACAGGCAGTTACTCTTATGAGGCTGGGAAGAATTTTGAATTTCATGAAATCTCTGAAAGACAGCGGGGTTGAAATACCCGAACCTTCACCTGCTGCAAAAAAAGAAATTAAAACCGGCGACAGAACGGAGGCTGGAATCGAACTTCTCAAGGGATTCCTTCATGACGGAAAAATCAGAGGCATAGACCGCCGCGGAACCGTTTATGAACACAGCATCTGCAATGAAACGGCTGGATTGTTTGTTAACGGGATAAAGCAGGTTAAGTTAAGAGGATGCAGAATATGAGAGCCAGGAAGAAATCACATCGGCCATATCCCGGAAAAAGATCCGTATTGCCGGCTCTCCTTGACATAACCGGGTTTTTTATCTAATATCCGGCCAGTTTGTAAAATAAGCCGTTAACGGCATAAGGAGCCGTAACAAAATGGTTAAAAGTGTGGTTGATATTTTGTAACGGCTCGCGAAGCGCAATTCTGATGGGTTTTTAAGAGCATTGAACAATTCACATTTGCCGGGCAAAATGCAGATATCAAAAAAAGTTACAGCTATTCTCGTTTATGGACGGCTTCCGCTTGTATCTATGGGAATGCTGTGCGCCATTGCCGTCATGTGGACCCGCAGCCCTTTTCTTTATACGCTGGGGGTCGTTTTTCTCTTTGTATCGATGTCTTTTGACCTTGTAGACGGATGGTTCGCCGCAAGATTCAGCCCGAATCTCGCGTTAGCGCATCTTGCCGAACGTATAATGGATAAAATAGTCTACTCCATTATTTTTCCGCTTGTCTCGGTTGGTGTGATGTGGCGTCTTATTTTTATTTCACCCGGTCACACAAGGCCCGAACTCCTTCATGCTATTTTTATTCTTATTCTGTGCGTGATTGTCCTGATCCGGGACAATTTCGCCCATTTCATCCGCGGATTTGCGATACAAAAAGGGCAGGAACCGGAATTGAGGGAGTTTACAAGGCTTCGCACCATCG
>JAUPLM010000410.1 GCA_030836965.1 Thermodesulfobacteriota bacterium
ATCCGCCTCAGGCGGACCGCTTTTTCCAGGGGCGCTTCAATAATATTAATTCAATTAACACAGCAAAAAGGGAGGAACAGGAAAATTGGAAGTTATTGTCTTATTAAAACAGGTTCCATCAACCGAGTCGTTTGTTGGTATTTCCGAAAACGGCTTAACGGTGAAGACGGATGATGTGAAGTGGGTAATAAACCCTTATGACGAATTTGCTGTTGAAGAAGCTCTTCGGGTTAAAGAGGCTCACGGCGGTTCGGTAACAATTCTTTCAACCGGGCCGGAGAAAGCGGTTGAAGCAATAAGAACAGCGCTTGCAATGGGAGCAGATAAGGGCATCTTGATAAATGATCCTGCCGCCTGCAATTGTGACGGTCTGCAGACGGCAAAAATTCTTGCTGCGGTGATTAAAAATATGCCGTTTGATCTTATAATTGCGGGGCAGAGGGCTGTTGATGGAGATAATTACACGGTAGGGTCGGCGGTAGCCGGTTTCCTGAATATTCCTGCAGTTACTATGGTAATGAAAGAAGCTATAGCCGACAGAAAAATAACCTGCAGCAGGACCGTGGAGGGCGGGATGGTTGTTATAGAAGCTCCTCTTCCTGCTCTTATAACAACCCAGCGGGGGCTGAATGAACCGAGATATGCATCTCTTCCCGGCATAATGAAAGCCAAGAAAAAACCTCTTGAAATTAAAAGCCTTAAAGATATAGGCCTTGATGCAGCCGGAATAGGCGCCCCGAAAACAAAAATTATTTCACTCAAATATCCGCCCGAACGAAAGGGAGGAAAGATGATAGCAGGAGAAACCGCAGCAGATAAAGCCAAATCGCTCGTCAAAGCCCTGCATGAAGAGGCCAAAGTTATTTGATCAATTTATTATAAGGAGATTGATATGTCTTGCGGAGTACTTGCAATAGCGGAACAGGTTAATGGTGTTTTCAGAAAGGTTACTTACGAAGCGCTCAGTGAAGGTAGGCGTATTGCCGACGGTCTTGGGTGCGTTCTTTCAGTTGCGGTTATCGGTTCAGTCATAAAAGACAAATCCGAGCCATTGGGAAAATACGGAGCAGACAGGATACTGGTTGCCGACGACGTCTTGCTTGAAGAGTACATGACCGATGCTTACACGAATATTATTGCCGGGATCGTAGCCAAAGAAAAACCTTGCGTAATTATATTAGGAGCCTCCTCCCGTGGAAGAGATCTTGCGGCAAGTCTGTCCGCCAGACTCGATGCTCCTCTTGCAATGGATTGCATTGCTGTCAGACTTGACGCAGGCAATGTTATTGTGACAAGGCCTATGTACGGCGGAAAAATCCTTGCAGATATAATGCTTGAAGGAGAACCGCGAATAATTGGAATTCGTCCCAATTCAATGAAGATCGCCGAATCTCAAAAAGAAGGAGCAGTAGAAGTCATTGCTGCCGACAGAGGCAGTACCGCTCTAAAATTTATAGAAAAAAAACTTGATACGGGAAAAGTTGAATTGACCGAAGCGGATGTGGTTGTATCCGGAGGAAGAGGAATGGGAGGGCCCGATTATTCAACAATAGAAAAACTTGCCGGGCTTCTGGGAGGAGCTGTCGGAGCGTCTAGGTCTGCTGTTGATGAAGGATGGAGGTCTCACTCGGATCAGGTCGGGCAAACAGGTAAGGTCGTTTCCCCGAATCTTTACATTGCCTGCGTGATATCCGGTGCAATACAGCACCTTGCAGGGATGTCTTCATCAAAAGTTATTGTGGCGATTAACAAAGATCCCGAGGCGCCTATATTTGCAAAAGCAGACTATGGAATTACCGGTGATTTGTTTGAAATTGTTCCTTTGATTGCGGAAGAGATAAAAAAAGTCAAAGGTATGTAGATAATTGTTTTTCCCGGGCCGCCTATGCAAAAAAGGCGGCCTCATCTTTTTTGCAGCGGATAAATAAACCGGTTTTTATATGCCACGTCACAAAAAAAATGTGTATCTCGAAAGTTTAGGATGCGCGAGAAATCTGGTAGACAGTGAATTGATGCTGGGAAGGCTTGCAGCCGCCGGGTGGAATATCATTCAGGATCCATCAAGAGCTCATACGATCATTGTCAACACATGCAGTTTTATCGAATCCGCTATAGATGAATCTATCGACACGATTCTCGATTTTGCCGCTTACAAACAGAACGGGCCATGCCGCAGGCTGATTGTTACGGGTTGTCTGCCCGAGCGTTTCAGGGAAAAGATAGTAAAAACACTACCCGAAGTGGATTATTTTATAGGCACAGGTGCCTTTGATAAAATTGTGCAGGCTGTTGAAGGCGTTCCTATAGCATCCGGCTGCCTTTTACCAGACCCAAACCTGACAGTGTTAAGCGAACCAAATGTGCCGAGAGTAAGATCCATTCCGCATACGGCATATATAAAAGTTGCGGAGGGATGCAGCCGGCATTGCAGCTATTGTGTTATTCCCAGACTGCGTGGAAAACAACGGAGCCGCCTTTCTGAGGATATAGTTATGGAAGCAAAGATGCTGATAGAATCAGGAGTGAAAGAACTGATACTTGTGGCCCAGGACACAACCTCTTATGGAAAAGACCTGAAGAGTTCCGCCGGCCTCGGGAAGCTTCTTGAAAAAATTTCCAAAATATCTAGTGATATATGGATAAGAATTCTTTACTCACATCCTGAAAGTATCGATGATAATATAATTAAAACCATTGCATCAGGCCGCAATATATGTTCCTACTTCGATATTCCGGTTCAGCATTCAAGTCGTCCGGTTCTTAAAAGAATGGGACGAAGTTATAATCAAAACGACCTGTTAAAACTTTTTGATAAAGTCAGATCCGCAGCACCCGATTCATCACTCCGGACAACCGTAATTACGGGTTTTCCGGGTGAAACGGATAAGGACTTCAATGATCTGTTTTCTTTCATAGAAAAAGTTAAATTTGATCATCTCGGAGTTTTTACTTATTCAGACTCCAAAGACATTCCATCCCATAAGCTTCCGGACAGAATTCCTAAAAATATCGCAAAAAAAAGACGCGACAGGATCATGTCCCGTCAGAGAGAAATATCTCTCGAAAACAACAGGAAACACAT
>JAUPLM010000005.1 GCA_030836965.1 Thermodesulfobacteriota bacterium
AAAGGCTTTCTTATCGGATAAAAGTATCTCCTTTGCTTTTTCAATCGCGCCGCGCATTCCGGCTGAGCCGGGAGTAAGGATAAGCTCCGCGCCGAGATGCGTTAATAGTTTTCTCCTTTCCATGCTCATGGTCTCAGGCATGGTGAGGCAGACGCGGTAACCTTTTTCAGCGCAAATAAAGGCAAGCGCAATTCCCGTGTTTCCGCTTGTCGGCTCAACTATAAGTGAATTTGAATCAATACGGCCGTCTTCTTCGGCGGCTTCGATCATTGAAGCGGCAATACGGTCTTTTACGCTCCCCAGCGGATTGAAAAATTCGAGCTTGGCAAAGATCTCCGCGTCAAGCCCTTCACTCATTTTATTTATCCGCACCAGTGGAGTTGAACCGATAGTCTTGCTTATGCCCGTGAATACTTTCATATTATATCCTTTTTTAGAATCAAATATGATAATTTTGCTTATCCTGGTTAAGAAAGCATATTCAGGTTTTTTATGAAACCGTCATATTGCCGATCCGCGGCTTTTTTTATACGTCAGACGGGGTGTTTCCATAATAACAGTCGTATCAGGCGGAACCGGTTCGGTTATCCAGACATTGCCTCCTATAACTGACCGGGCGCCTATCACTGTGTTGCCTCCAAGAATGGTGGCGCCGGAATAAATAATTACATCCTCTTCTATCGTCGGATGTCTTTTCTTGCCTCTTAAAAGCTCACCCGCATCTTTGGGAAGTGAAAGAGCTCCCAGAGTAACTCCCTGGTAAATCCGGACATTATTGCCTATGACCGATGTTTCGCCTATTACTATGCCCGTGCCATGGTCTATGACAAATCGCTCCCCGATTTCGGCTCCCGGATGAATGTCAATTCCTGTCAGGTTATGGGCGTATTCCGTCATTATCCTGGGAAGAAGGGGAACGCCGTTTTTGAAAAGATTGCTGGCCAGCCTGTAAACCATTATAGCAAAAAGGCCGGGATAGCTGAAGATGATCTCATCAAAACTTTTTGCGGCAGGGTCGCCCTCATAAGCGGCCTTGACATCGGTTGCAAGCACTTTTCGTACAGCCGGAATGGCCTCCAGAAATTCAAGAGCAATTTTACTTCCGCGTTCCGCGCAATCGCTGCAGTCCTGACTGTATCTGAAACAGTCGTGCCTGATGCAGTTTGAAATCTGCTCCGAAACCATATCGAAAAGCACGGAGACCGCCTGTCCCATGCTGTATCTCAAATTGACGGGGTCAATCCTTTCTCTTGAAAAAAAACCGGGGAAAAGAATCTCCCGCGCTTTGCTGATTATTTCAATAACCGAATCCTTTGAAGGAATGGGGTCATAATCGATATGTGTGTAGCATTCCTTCTCGTCGCAGCCCCGTATTATTTTTTCAGCGATATCGGGAAGCTTGTCTCTGATTCTTGCAAATGCTTCCGCGTCTGTCCTGCATGATACTTTGGATTTTATAGGGTTTTCGTCCATAAATTTCTCCAGATAAGTCGGGGTATCTTGAATTTAAAAATCGGGCGTTCTTACATTCATATCTATATCAAAAAACAATTCTTGTCAAAACGGTATATTAACGCCCGGTAATTTCTCTATCTTCCGGGCTCAACCGCAAAAACGCCCTTCCAGTTCGCTGAAATCATCATCATCAAATATTTCCGCAAACCGCTTTCCTCCCGTACTCTTTTTCTTGTAAAGACCGATACAGGCTTTTACAATCTCAACCACTTCATCATCGTTTAGCAGGCACCCGAGTTCACGCGCAAGCCTTGGATGCCTTCCCAGTTTTCCTCCGAGCAACACCCTGAAACCACTCCTTGCGGAAGCGATTGTTCCTGCAGGACAGGCCTTTATGCATTTTCCGCATTTTAAACAAAGATCATAATTTATTACCGGAACCTCTTTCTCTTTATCGATTGAAACAGCTTCTTCAGCGCACGAACCGACACATGCTTCGCAAAGCGTGCATTGTTCTTCAGTTACCGCCGGAAGCACGGCTCCGATTATTCCGATATCCTTTATCTGCGGCTGGGAACACGCATTCGGGCAATCAGACAATGTTATCCTGAATTCATGATGAAACTTGAGATCCCCCTTGACGTTCTTTTTCAAAAACCCGAGCAGGTCTTCTTTTTCAAGAAGCTTTTCGATTCTTTTTAATAAATCGTCGCCGGCACGGGCCCTGTTCGGACATCCGCCCGGACCGAAACAGGTATCGAGCTGATACCCCTTTATTTCGGAAGCCATTCCTGAAAGATACCGTTTTTGAGTCGCTTTTACTTCCGTTATCGTCACAATGCTTTTTCCGGCCTCCGACGCCTCTTTTTCAACACGCTCCCTGACCCTTTTTCTGACGAAAAAGGGAACTTTTTTTACGGCATACTCGGCTTCCTCAGTCCATTTCATGTATCCTCGCAAAGATCCGCTGTTCTTAAAATTCTCTCACGCATAATCTCACCGTCCGAAAAACTTACTGATCTTCTCTTGACAACAATTTATATGACATTACAATGACGCAATCAAGTTGTATAGAATTTTCCCTCTTAATTTAGATGGTTGTCGCATGCATAATGGTTGATGTTTCCCCCGTAATGAACTACATAATAACTAAACGAAATTTTTTAATATATCCTGTGCGTTATATTTGATGATATAGATACTGCCGGCTGATTCGCCGTTACGGCAGCGGATTGGTCATTTGAAGAGGAAACATGAATAGAGCTTATGTTCACGGCTATGATCCCCGGGAAAATATACGGTTACAGGACCAGGCATCCACCCTGACCGAGTTGCTTCACTCCGACACCTTCTATCCGGCGGGAAGCAGTGTTCTGGAAGCCGGTTGCGGCGTCGGCGCTCAAACCGTCACTCTTGCCAAAAACAGCCCGGACGCCCTGATTACTTCAATCGATATATCAGAAGCTTCCGTCTCTGAAGCCAGGAGAAAAACGGATGCGGAAGGTGTAACCAATGTTCAATTTAAGCAGGCCGATATCTACAATCTGCCTTATGGCCCGGACTCCTTCGATCATATTTTCATCTGTTTCGTTCTGGAGCATCTCTCACAGCCTGCGGATGCGCTGCGTACTCTGAAAAAACATTTGAGGCGGAACGGCACAATTACGGTTATAGAAGGAGACCATGGATCGGCCTATTTTCATCCTGACAGTGATGCGGCACACAAGTCGATTCAGTGCCAGGTTGAACTGCAGCGGCGGGCTGGCGGCAACGCCATGATAGGAAGAGAACTTTATCCCCTGTTGAGTAAAGCGGGCTACAGCTCAATTCACGTTTCCCCCCGTATGGTTTATGTTGATTCCGGAAAACCCGCACTGGTCGAAGGGTTTACGAAAAAGACATTCACGGCAATGATTGAAGGTATCCGTGAACCGGCAATAAAGTCAGGAATAATTGAACAAAACCTTTTTGACCAGGGAATCAAAGATTTATACCGGACAACAGAGCCGGATGGAGTATTCTGTTATACCTTCTTTAAGGCAAACGGAAAGAAATGATCAGTAAAACAGCCTGATTTCAGAATATGAAATATATCGATATAAAAAATACGGATAGCATGCCCCCGGGAATTCTGAAAGAAGGCGAATCATTTTCCTTCAGGTGCCACAGCGGACTTGCCTGCTTCAACAAATGCTGCCGCAATATAAATCTTTTCCTCTACCCCTATGATGTGCTCAGGCTCCGGAAGAGTCTCGGCATTTCCTCGGACGAATTTCTGGATACATATGTCGACATTGTATTGCGTCCTTCCGGATTTTTCCCGGAAGTGATGCTCCGGATGTCCGATAATCCCGACAAAACCTGCCCTTTTTTAAATGAAACAGGATGTTCGGTGTATTCCGGCCGGCCGGATACCTGCCGGACATTTCCTGTCGAGCAGGGTATCTATCATGATGCAGGGAATAATAAAAACACTCTTATCCATTTTTTCCGTCCGCCCGTTTTCTGCCTCGGGCAGCATGAAGATATAATATGGACGGTGGAATCATGGGCAAAGGATCAGGACGCCGCTCAGCATAATAAAATGACCGCCCTCTGGGCCGATCTTGCTGTTCTTTTTCAAAACAATCCATGGGAAGAGGAAGGACCCGGCGGCCAAAAGGCAAAAATGACTTTTATGGCTACATACAACATGGACAGATTCAGGGATTTCATCTTTAAAAGCAGTTTTTTGAAACGCTACATCATAAAACACGAACTGTTGACAAAGATAAAAAACAATGATTCGGAGCTGCTTAAGTTCGGC
>JAUPLM010000411.1 GCA_030836965.1 Thermodesulfobacteriota bacterium
AAAGTACGCTTCATTCCTCAAGATTCGCGCGCCTTGCATAATGAGCTTTTTACTTTGCCGTCGGATTTTCGATATTCGATGTTCGAACTTCGAAGTACGATTTATCAAAGGAGTAAAATATGTCATATTGTCTAACCGATGAACAGATCATGATCCGGGATATGGTAAGGGAGTTCTCAAGGAAGATCGTGGCGGTCACTGCCATGAAGCGGGATGAGACGAAAGAGTTTCCGTCCGATAACTTTGAAAAGATGTCCGAACTCGGCCTGATGGGCATGATGATTCCGGCTGAATACGGCGGAGCCGGCACAGATACCATAAGCTATGTCCTCGCGCTATCGGAAATCGCGTATTCCTGCGCTTCAACCGCTGTCGTGATGTCTGTTCATAACTCGATAGTCTGCGAAAGCATATACCGGTACGGAACCGAGGAACAGAAAAAAAGAATTCTGCCCTCTCTTGTATCCGGGAAAAGTATCGGCGCTTTCGCCCTTACCGAACCGCAGGCCGGCTCCGACCCCGTAAGCCAGAAAACATCGGCGGTTAAAGACGGCGATTATTATGTATTAAACGGCACCAAGCGGTTCATCACAACCGGGAAAAACGCGGGACTTACAATCGCCACGGCGAATACCGACCCTTCAAAGAAGCATAAAGGAATAAGCGCCTTTCTTGTTGCAAGAGGAACTCCCGGATTTATAGTCGGAAAAACCGAAGATAAAATGGGGCTTCGCGCTTCCGATACAACCGATCTCATTTTTGATAATTGCAGGATTCATAAGAAGGATCTTCTCGGAAACGAGGGGGACGGATTTAAAATCGCCATGACGGCTTTGGACTGCGGCCGTATCGGCATCGCGGCACAGTCTGTCGGCGTTGCCCAGGCGGCCCTTGACGCGGCTGTAAAATATGCGACCGAGCGTGAACAGTTCGGCCAGCTTATCTCGAAGTTCCAGGGGCTCCGCTGGATGGCAGCTGAAATGGCAACCGAGATCGAGGCAGCCCGCCAGTTGATGCTTTCTGCTGCCGCCATGAAAGACAGGGGTGAGAAATTTACGCTCCAGGCATCCATGGCAAAACTGTTCGCGTCGGAAATGGTAAACCGCATCACAGGGAAAGCGCTTCAGATGCACGGCGGATACGGTTTCATCAAAGAATATCCTGTCGAGCGTTTTTACAGGGATGCCAGAGTTTTTACAATTTACGAAGGAACATCCGAAATCCAGAAGGTGGTTATTTCAAACCATATTTTCAACGATAAAAGAAAAACGTGATAAACAAGGGGTCGAGGATTCAAGGATTCAAGGGTTCAAGAAACAAGGGAATCAAATATAAAATATTTATAATAGAAGTACGATATTCGATGCGCGCGCGACGAGCAGGGGATTGATAATGCAGGAATACACGATACATCCGGTTGCGGTCGGAATAAATGAGACCGACCAGGGTATAATGACATATCTGCGCGATTACGGTAAAAGAATATTTCTTCCGGTCTACATGTTTTACATAAAAGGCGGGGATAAGAATATCATTGTAGACACAGGGCTTGAACAGTTCGTCGTATCCGAGGAAACCGAAAAGCAATGCGGATTTAAAGTTTTTGAATTTGAAGATGCGCTTGCTTCTTTTGACCTCAAACCGGAAGATATCGATATTATAATCCATACCCATCTTCACAACGACCACTGCGAGAATGATTATAAATGCGTAAACGCCGTGGTCTATGCGCAAAAAGCCGAGCTTGAGTTCTTTAAAAACCCCCATCCGGTAGATCACAGGTATTACCCGGATGTTCTTGACGGAGTCAATGTCGTCGAAATCGAAGGCGATGCGGTTATAGGGGACGGGATAGAGGTGATTTTTTCACCGGGTCATTCCATAGGCGGGCAGTCGGTTGTCATAAACACTTCGAAAGGGAAAGCCGTCATTACCGGTTTCTGCTGCAATGAAAAGAATTTTCCCGAAAAAGGAGCGGCAATCTGCCCCGGCGTTCATATAGATGCCGTCAAAGCCTATGATTCGGCCCAGAAAATAAAGAGCATTGCCGACATTCTGATTCCGCTTCATTCTCTTTCAATCGGAAGATTGAAGCAGATTCCGTAAATCCTGCTTCGGTAAATTCTTCCTTCAAACTATTCCGCTTTTGCTTCAGATATCTGTTTAACATCTAAAAAATCCGGGGAGATTAATTCAATGATAAGAACGATCTTGAAAGAAGCCGCGATAGATTTTATTCTGATATCTGTGTCAGTATTTATTTTGACAATAACGGGGTGTTCAGGAGAAAAACCGGCAACCGTCTCCGGAGTAAAAAATAAAGAGCTGGCAGAGCACACAAAAGAATTCAGGCAGGATATTATTAAAGTAACGGACGGCGTCTATACCGCGATCGGATACGGTCTCGCCAACTCGATTCTGATTGAAGGTAACGACGGCGTTATAGTTGTTGATGTCATGGAGAGCGTCGAGGCGGCTATACCAGTAAAAAAGGCTTTTGACAAAATCACTTCAAAACCGCTTAAGGCGATTATCTACACCCACAATCATGCCGATCATGTCTTCGGCGCTTCCGGTTTTACCGGCAATAAAAAGGTCGATGTCTATTCCCATGAAAAGACCCTTGAAGAACTCGACAGGGTTACCACCGTTACGCAGGAAGTGACATATAAGCGGGCAATGCGCATGTTCGGGACTTTTTTAAAAAACGGTGAGCTGGAAAACTGCGGCATCGGCCCGTTCCTTAAATTTAACGACGAAACGACCATGTCATATATCAGGCCGGATAAAACATTTTCAGGTGATATTCTTAAGGTAAACATCGCCGGCATTGACCTTGAACTAATCCATGCTCCGGGGGAAACCGATGATCAGATTGTTGTCTGGATTCCGGATAAAAAGGTCCTCATTGCAGCCGATAACTTTTACAAGTCCTTCCCGAATCTTTATACAATACGTGGGACAAGATACCGGGATGTGCTCGCCTGGGCGCGGAGCCTTGACAAGATGCGGTCGCTTAACGCCGAATATCTCGTACCCTGTCATTCGCGACCAATTTCCGGGAAAGATAAAATATATGACACATTAACCGTCTACAGGGATGCTATACAGTTTGTACACGACCAGACGATACGGGGTATCAATAAAGGGCTTACTCCGGATGAGCTTTCAGAGACTGTTAAACTGCCCCGGCATCTTGCGGAGAAACCATATCTTAAGGAATATTACGGAACCGTGGCATGGTCTGTAAGAAACATCTATAACGGATATCTCGGGTGGTTCGGCGGCAATTCTACCGATTTAAATCCCCTCCCGTTAAAAGAGCGCGCGGAGCGATTCGCAAAACTTGCCGGCGGGGAAAAAGCACTCCTTGAGCATGCGATAAAAGCGGGTGCGGCAGGCGACCACCAGTGGGTTCTTGAGCTAACCGACGTACTGCTTCTGCTTGAGCCGGATATGCGGGAAGCCATTGATCTTAAGGCATCATCCCTTCGCAGGCTCGGACTCTTGCAGGAGAATGCCAATGCCCGGAATTATTATCTGTCGCATGCCGATGAGGCTGAAGGTAAACTTAAACTCACGCAGGCCAAGATCGATAAAGAACTTGCGCACAGACTTCCGCTTGCTGCTATCTTTAACGGCCTGAGCGTAAAATTAAATCCGGATAAGAGCGCTGATACGGATAAGACGGCCGGCTTTTACTTTCCGGATACAAAGGAAGCTTATACGGTGCATGTCCGCCGCGGAGTTGCGGTAATAGAACCGGTCTTTCCGCAACAAGCCGACATAACCATAACGCTTGATTCAAACACATGGAAAGAGATAGCGGCAAAACTTTCCAATCCGGCCGTTGCGCTCGCAAAAGGGGATGTTAAAATCAAGGGGGGAATAATCAACGCCGTCAATTTCCTTGGCATGTTCAGCGACTGATTTACTGATAAGAATGCAAAACTCCAGGCGCCGCCGGGAAAGATCGTCGATAATTGAGCCGGGCCGCTTGCATTGCAGTTTTGGAGTTAAAACAGATTGTGAATAAATTCATTATCTGATATTTCCATTTCGCGATGGAACACGTCTTTATTAAGAAAGAATGTGTCCTTTCATAATTCATTTAAGACCGGAGGATATTGTGCCCGCAATCAAATTTGATCCGGAACTATGTGCCGGCTGTGAGACGGTGGATTGTCTCATGAAATGCCAGTATATTGAATTTGCCGGCATCAGCGATGCAAAAGCCGAAAAATCAAAGATAAACGCCGGAGAAGAGAGCCGGGTGCTTTATGAATGCCTTACCTGTTACGCATGCCAGGAATATTGCAGGTTCGGTAACAATCCCTTCTATCTGCTCGTTGAACTGCAGGAAAAAAAGGGAATTCTGCCTGCGCCGAAACCCATTGTAGAAGAGCAGCTCAGGATGATGAGCCCCAAGGGAAGAATTACCCCGCAAAAAGTCCGCTCTCCGGTCGTGGACATGTGCGCTTTTCCAATGCTTACCGGGTGCGTGCGGGGAAAACTGTTCGAAGGCGCGTCCGTGATTTCGGGAAACGACATATTCTGTAATATAATGTGGCTTCATTTCGCAAAAAATTCGGTAATAAGAGACCGGATACCGAAAATTATGGATAATATCATCTCATTTTATCTGAAGGATTCCAAAATCGATGAGATTGTCTGTTTTCACGATGAGTGTTACGGAGCCTATACCAGTACAGCGGAAGCCTTCGGCATTCAGGTGCCTTTTAAACCCGTGCACCTTTTTGATTACATCAACCGGCGGCTCGATGAAATACGGGAGAAGATCAAACCGGTCAATGAGAAAATAGCATACCAGAGGCCCTGTTCAAATCGTCTGTCGCCTGAGACAGATAAAATACTGGATGAAATTTTCACCAAAATCGGGGCTGATCGTGTGCCGCGGAAGTATGACCGCGAAAATGCGCTGTGCTGCGGCGGAGTCCCGCGTGCCCAGCAGCGGGATGAACTGGCAGACCAACTGGTTGAAAAAAATATAAGAGATATGGTCTCAACCGGCGCGAAATATTGTGTATTCAACTGTCCTTTCTGCATGGCAACTCTCGGGCAGGAGGTGGCGGAACACGGATTGATGCCGGTGCTTGTAAGCGATCTTGTCCTGATTGCGCTGGGAGAATAAACCTATGAATGACTTCATCAGGCAGCTGGCCGATATAACCGGACCGGAGTTCGTTTCATCTGAGTCCGAAGAGCGATACATCTATTCCATGGATCAGGGAACAATGTCTCCCGCAGAACCTGATGCCGTTGTCATGCCGGGAAATACGGAAGAAGTCCGGCGGATCATGCTTTGCGCAAATGTTCATAAAGTCCCGGTGGTGCCTATGGGAGGAGGGCTTGTGCTCTCAGGCCTCACAAGGGCGCTGCGCGGCGGCATAATCCTGGACATGAAGCGAATGAACCATATCCTTCAGGTTAATCCTAAAAGCCGGTATGCCGTTGTGGAAGGAGGAACCTCCGAAGGCATGCTGCAGGCTTATCTGAAAAAGCATCATCCGGAGCTGAAACATTCCATGCCGGATGCTCCGCCTGTCGCCACACTGGCCGGCAATATGTGCATTCACGGATCAGGCCACCTTTCGGTGCTCGGAGGATTCCATTCGGATATGCTCACAGGCATGGAGGTTGTGCTGCCGACAGGCGATATAGTGAGAACGGGATCATGCAGCGTCTCGGCGGACTGGTTTGCCAGGGCGCCGCTCCCGGATCTCTCCGGGCTTTTTCTAGGATGGTCCGGCACCACGGGGGTTGTGACCAGGCTCGGAATCAGGCTTTTCCCCAGTTATGCTCATAATGATATGCTCATTTTCGTATGTGAAGACGCCGACCTGATGCCGGACATAATTTCACGGCTCACCGGCACACAGGTCGCGGAAGACATGACACCATGGATGGCGCCGAAACCGGATTGGGCCCGCGGATTTCTGCATATAAACATCAGCTACGGAGCGCACAGTAAAAAAGAGCTTACGTTCAAACGCAACCTGATCCAGGCATCCGTTAAGAAATACACCGATCAGAAAATCGCGGGATTCCTCCCCTTGCCTCCTCCGGAAAAAAGCAGGTTTTTAAAAATTCCTTCACCTGACCTTGTAAAATTCGCGGATATCAGAAAAGGCGGCGGTTTTGAATATGTCGGTGCGATCATGGCTATCGAGCATTTCGCAAAAGCTTACAGTGCGGGCCTTGAAATCGCAAGGACATATAACGTAAGTTATTCGATGGGAGCAAGAATAATCGGCGCAGGTCATGCCATGATGTTTTTTTATGCATATGCTTTCAACCGCGCGGATCAGGAAGACGTCAAACGGGCGCAGCACGCGCTTGAAGCTACCAATGCCGCTGCTCTTGAAATAGGAGGAATTCCATGGAAAGCGGAACTTCCCGCCCAGAAGCAGATTATAGGCAAAATGGACCTGAACACTTTTAATCTCATGAACAAGATCCGTTCCATGCTGGATCCGAATCAGATTATGAATCCGGGAAACTGGGAAAAGTGACGAACAGGATGTGACCATGCTTAATGAAGAGATACTCCACAGGTGTTTTCGCTGCGGTTACTGCAAGATGCCTTCAAACTATATCGATTTAAACTGCCCTTCCTATCTTGCGTTTCGTTTCGAAACCTATTCGCCCGGAGGACGCATGTGGCTTCTCCGGGCCTGGCTGGACGGAAAAATTCCGCTAAGCAAAAGATTTTCAGAAATTATGTTTTCCTGCACCGCGTGCGGCAACTGCACCGAACATTGCCCGTTTCCC
>JAUPLM010000412.1 GCA_030836965.1 Thermodesulfobacteriota bacterium
ATATATTTACTTTGTTGATGATGAAACATTCATCAACGCCAAACGAATGAGGCGGCTTGCCGAATTGCTGATCGAGCGCGGTGTAAGGAAAAAATATCTCTCATGGGCAAGAAGCGATACGATTTGCCGGCACCCCGAGCTGTTCGCGCTGTGGAAAAAGGCAGGGCTCGAACTAGTTTATATAGGATTCGAATCACTCGAAGAAAAGAATTTGACGGGATATAATAAAAAAGCCACGCCCTCTCAAAACCGAAAAGCGCGGGAGATTCTGCGAAATCTCAATTTGAATATTCATGCCGCATTGATGATCAACCCCGATTTCGGGAAAGAGGATTTCGAAATAGTCCATAAGACGATAGAGGAACTTGCACCCGCCGAATTTGCTTTCACCGTTCTCTCTCCGCCGCCGGGAACGGAAGCCTTCGCTGCCGCCAGGGACAGCTTCATCTGCAAAGACCCCTGTCTCTTTTACGATTGTCTCCACACGATTTTGCCGACCAAACTGCCATTAAAAAGATTTTACCGTTATTTTTCGATTCTTTATGGTCTCGGTGCGGCCAGGATTCCTCCGCGGATCAACAGAGTCAAAGTACCTGTCCGGGATTTCATCAAATTATTCTGGGGCGGTCTGAAGCTGGGCTGGCTTCTTCACGGAATGTATCGTGATTATGACCGGAAGTACTGGTAATGCCGTTAAGCAATGCCTCATCAAACAAAAAGAACCAGGCCTCTTTATTGCCGGGAATAAAATATCATGCAGAATGACCAATTACCTTCCGAATGTGACGTTATAGTCATAGGAGCAGGCATAGCAGGCCTGACGGCGGCTGCCCTTCTCGCGAGATCGGACCTTAAGGTTGTGCTGCTTGAGAAGCAGTCAAAACCCGGCGGTTATTTCATGGGATTTAAAAGAAAAGGTTTCTCATTTGACAGTTCCATTCAATGGATTAACGGGTTCAATGAGAACGGTTTCGCCGGCAGAATCTTCGGATATATAGGGACGGATTTCCCCAAATGCAAAATATCCGATCGTATCCGCAGGTACAAGGGTGAATCCTTCGACTATCTTCTTACCGGCGATCCTTACATGCTCCGCGACCGGCTCATAAACGACTTTCCCGGCGAGACCGCCGGTATAATGAGATTTTTTGAGGATTGCAGAAGAATAGGCGTCCACTTCGATAAAGTAAACAGTCGCCTGCGCGCAAAAGAAACCATGCCGCCCGCCGAAAGAATGATTTTCGGAATCAAAATGCTCTTGTGGGTTATTCCGGTATGGAAATATTTATGGATTTCGGCTGAAAAGGGGTTGAATAAGTATTTCAGGAATAAAGAGATTAAAAAAATATTCTGTGGTGAAGAGAAATTAATGTCCATAATGATGCCGATAAGCTGGGTTTTTGTTAAAGACTTTCTCTTTCCGCCGGAAGGCGGAGCGGAGAGTTTTACACAATGGCTGTGCGGGAAAATTCAAAGTTCTTCTTCGCAGATATTTTTAAACCATAGCGTTAAAGAGGTGCTGGTGAAAAATAAAACGGCCGCCGGGGTATCCCTTTCCGACGGCAGGGTTATTCATTCGAAATACGTACTTGCGGCCTGCGATGTTGAAACCCTCTATGAGAAAATGCTTCCTGAAGGCGCGGTGCCGGTTAAACTGATACGCCATTTAAGAGAAGCCGATCTGTACTGTTCAAGCTTAACGGTGTTTATAGGCCTCGATTGTGAAGCGTCCGCCCTTGGATTACACGGAGAATTGATATGCCTGACCTTAGATGACATTCCGAGAAAAGACCATACGGCGGGAGACCCCTGTAAAAGCTCCCTCATTGTCCAGGTTCCTTCCGCGAGAGACAAAACGCTTGCCCCTGAAGGAAAATCGACAATGATCATTCATTGCGCGGCCCGCATCGATTATGGAAATTTCTGGAAAACCGGTAAAAATTTCGAGCGCGGAAAAGAATACAGGGAATTTAAACAGGAATATGCGGATATCCTGATCGAAAGAGTCGGAAAGAGCCTCGGCATAAATATTAAAAAGCATATTGAAGTGCTTGAAATCGCGACCCCATTCACATACTGGAGATACACAGGAAACCGCGATGGAAGCGCCATGGGAGCGAGCCCAACGAATAAAAATATCAGAAACAGGCTTGCGCATTACAAAACACCGGTTAAGAATTTATTTCTTGGAGGGCACTGGGCCGAGTACGGAGGCGGTATGCCGATGGCCGTGAAGGCGGCTTCAAACGCGAGCCTGATGATACTTGAAAAAACAAACAGGGAGGAATTCAAAAAGCTCCGGGATGTTATTGATTTCAAATAAATTATGATCATCTCCAAAAGAGCTGGAGATTGTTTCAGGTGAACCCCGAATCCTTCCCCCCTTTATCCCGACCGATTGGGAGAAGAACCATATTATTTGAGAAATACGGAAAAGGATTGAAATATTTATGGCTGCGAAATTTGTAAGCGAAAGAAACCTTAAATTTTTGTTATATGAGGTCTTTGATGCCGAATCTCTGTCCGGTTATGATTATTACAGGGATCATAACCGTAAAACATTCGATATGGTCATCAAAGAGGCTCTCAAGCTGTCAAAAAATCTGCTTTACCCCGTATTTACCGAAATGGATCGGAAGCCGCCTGAACTTGCCGATGGGAAGGTCAAAGTCCATCAGTCGGTACAACCAATCCTGAAAGAATTCGGCAAGGGGGGATGGATTACAGGCAGAATGCCTTATGAACATGACGGCAATCAGCTTCCGCATTTAGTCGCGAATGCCTGCGAATTTATTTTCGCCGCTGCAAATTATTCGGCCGGCGTTTATCAGGGACTCTCTGCAGGCGCAGCTCACCTTATGGAAAGTTTCGGCAGCAGGGAACTTTTTGACACTTATGCCCCGAACATGCTTTCCGGCAAATGGCAGGGAACCATGGCTCTGACGGAACCTGAAGCAGGCTCATCCCTTACGGATATCACCACAAGCGCGGAACCGACCGGGCATGGGTATTATCTGATAAAGGGTCAGAAAATATTCATATCCGCCGGAGATCATGACGGTGTTGAAAATGTAGTCCATCTCATGCTGACAAGAATCAAGGATGCGCCTCCAGGAATAAAAGGGATATCACTCTTTGTCGTTCCGAAATACCGGTATGATGAAAAAGGCGGACTTACTACAAACGATGTGGTTACATCAGGGTTATTTCACAAGCTTGGCTACAGGGGATGTCCGATAGTGCAGCTTGCAATCGGAGATAAAAACAATTGCCGCGGATGGCTGGTCGGAGAGCCCCACAACGGGTTAAGATACATGTTCCAGATGATGAATGAGGCGCGCATCGGAGTCGGCATAGGAGCCGTTGCTATTGCCACGGCCGCATATTATGCCTCTCTTGATTATGCCAAAACGCGCCGCCAGGGCCGCAGTATCACAAAGAAAGACCCCGCCCTGCCGCAGATACCCATAATAGAACACGCGGATGTCAAACGGATGCTGCTGTTTCAAAAAGCGATAGTGG
>JAUPLM010000413.1 GCA_030836965.1 Thermodesulfobacteriota bacterium
AAAGAAGATCCGTCAAAATTCGGGTTAAAGTGATTATTGAAGGATGTCCATCCGGTTGTTTTATTCGAAGGGTCATCGTCGTTTTCCCTGAAGGAGTGTTTTTCCAAACCTTTTTTAACCGTTTCGAGGACAGGTTCTTTAATTTTGCCCTCGACATAATACCTGTTTATAGATACAGAAGATGATAATAAACCCATAAATTATTAAGCGCCGCAACCTTTTGTCATTAATGAATAAATACCACATATTGTGTAATACAACTATTGATCTGAATATATATTGTTTGTTCTCAATTAACAAGAGTTTTTAAAAACAAAAATGAAGTTTCTGGCCGATTTACATATTCATTCACGCTATTCACTGGCAACGTCGAAATACACGGATGTCGAGAGCCTTTGTATCTCTGCAAGAAAAAAAGGAATCACCGTACTGGGAACAGGAGATTTTACCCACCCCGCCTGGTTTGGAGAATTAAAAGAGAAACTTGTTCGGGCCAAAGACGGTCTATATAAACCCACTAAGTGTATCTCCGGTAAAATCCATAAATTCATTCCGGAATCATGCGAAGGAATAATCCGGTTTATCCCGACCGCCGAAATATGTAACATATATAAAAAGGGCGGCAAAACCAGAAAAATACACAGTATTATATTATTACCGGATCTCTCTCTGGCAGAGAAACTGAACCGAAGACTTCAGAAGCTTGGAAAAACCGAGTCCGGCGGGAGACCGATATTTACCTTTGACGTGGTTAACACGCTTGAAATGGTTTTCGATGTTTCAGAAAAAGCGATGTTTATTCCGGCTCATATATGGACACCCTGGTATTCTGTCTTTGGCTCAAGGTCCGGTTTTGATTCGATAGAGGAATGCTTCGGAGCTTATTCAGAATATATATTTGCAGCAGAGACAGGATTGTCTTCAGACCCAGCCATGTGCCGGAGATTTTCCGGTCTGGACGGAGTAACACTCATCTCCAATTCGGACGCCCACTCTCCCATGAAAATAGGCAGGGAGGCGAATATTTTCAACACTGTCGTTTGTTATGATTCAATAATATCAGCAATAAAAAAAAGCCAGCCGGAAGAGTTTATCGGCACTATTGAATATTACCCGGAAGAAGGCAAGTATTACCTGGACGGACACAGAAACTGCAGACAGGCTCTCCTGCCTGAAGAAACGGAGAGATACGGAGGCGTATGCCCGGTATGCAGAAAGCCAATAACAATCGGAGTGCTACATAGAATTCAGGCGCTTTCGGATAAAGCAAAAAATAAAGAGTCGACGCAGAAATGTTTTAAGACAATCCCTCTGTTAGAGATTCTTTCAGAAATTTTTCAATTGAACCAGGGGTCAAAAAAAATATTGCTTTGGTATAATAAACTGCTGGAACGGTTCGGGCCTGAACTTGATATTCTTAATTTCACAAGCATCGGTGAAATCAGGAATTCAGGGATCCCTCTTCTTGCGGAGGCAATAGAACGGATGAGAAAAAACGAAGTAATAATTACACCCGGTTTTGACGGGAAATATGGTACAATCAAATTATTTAAAAAAGAAGAAATTGATGGTATACAATTGATGCTAAACGGGTTATCTGGTGTATAGCCGGTTATGTAACCGCAATATATTGATATTTAATCTAATTGTTATATTTTTTCTTGAAATGCTTAAAAAATTATGTATAATTTAATATAATTTGAGTGAAACCGGCAGAATAGACAGCGTTATAAAAAAGCATATTATTGCGGAATCGGGCCTGGGCTAATGGGGGAAAAAGTTTTCTTAAATACTGCATGGAAATCGGCGCTGACCGGGCTTTGCTCAGTTCTGTTGCTGCTTGGATCCTGCCTTCCTGCTTTTGCCGTAGGCGATATATATAAATTCATAGATGAAAACGGAGTGGTCCATTTTACCAATGTGCCCGCAAATCCGTCCTATCAATACAGGTTGTTCATAAAAGATTATAATTCAAGAAAACCGCTGCGCATAAGTTCTTATTCACCGGATGTATATGATGACATGATTACAGAAGCCTCCAGAAGGCACGGGATTGCATTTCCTCTTCTGAAAGCCGTTATAAAGGTCGAATCCGATTTTAATCCGAGAGCGGTTTCAAGAGCAGGCGCTCTCGGATTGATGCAGATAATGCCCGTAAACGCGAAAGCTTTCGGGATGAGAGATCCTTTTGATCCAAGAGAAAATATTCTGACTGGTACACAGTATTTCAGGGAACTCCTCGAACGGTTCAACGGAAAACTTCACCTTGCGCTTGCCGCCTATAATGCCGGGCCAACGGTTGTCGACCGTTATAACAGCATTCCTCCGATAAAAGAAACCGAAGATTACGTCGAAATGGTCATGAAATATTTCCGTCATTTCAAAAAGAACGAATAACCGCCAATTCATTTTTATACATGCCTATACTTAAAACAGAGGATCGCTATAATATCAGTACAATCGGATAAACGGAGGGTATGTGTGTTGTTCTTATAATATTAAGATGTTATCATCCGCGTTACTTATTTGTTTTTTTCTTCAGGCGTGCGCTGCTGCGGTTCCGATACAGGAAGAAAGGCTACCCGTTTCAATAAAAGAGGTTTTGCCGAAAATTGGCCTTGCGCTTGGAGGCGGAGGCGCCCGCGGATTTGCGGAGATAGGAGTATTAAGAGTTCT
>JAUPLM010000042.1 GCA_030836965.1 Thermodesulfobacteriota bacterium
ATGGTACGGTTTTTGATTCATCAAAAGAAAGAAATCCACTTGAATTCAGCATAGGTTCCGGATCATTGATTCCGGGATTCGAAAATGGTGTTATAGGTATGGCTGTCGGCGATACTAAAACTGTTGCAATTCCGGATATTGAAGGATACGGACCAAAAAATGAAGATCTGATTGTAAAAATCAAAAGAGAAAATCTTCCTGATAACATAACCCCTGAAATCGGACAGTCACTGCAGATGAGTAGACAGAATGGGCATCCTTTCAGCGTAACGGTAACAGATGTCGATGAATTCTCGGTAACATTTGACGCGAATCATCCCCTGGCGGGTAAAACTCTTTTGTTTGAAATTGAGCTTCTTGAGATACTTTAGAAGACCTGCTTTGACTTATCCCCTTAATCTCTTTCATAATACCCGTGTAATTCCAAATATCTGAAAAATACTATAAATTAAATATGTTGTTCGATCTTTATAAATAACTGCTTGCCCGAAACTCCCTGTTAATGGTAAAAGACCTTATACAATATGTACGGCAGCCTGTTCTCCATACAGAATGCGACAGGCTATAATTTAATCTTAATAATATAAACTGTTATATACTATTAAAATAATCTTTACGGAGCTATAATATGCCAATTTACGAATACCACTGTGATAAATGCAGCCATGATTTTGAATCAATTGTATTTGGAAAAGAAAAACCCTTGTGTCCTGCTTGCAGGAGCAAAAAAGTCAGCAAGCTGATGTCCGCGTGCGGTTTTATGAGCAAAGGAACCGGCGGAGAAACGGTGAAAGCCTCAGCATCATCTTCATCATGCGGCGGATGTTCCTCCTCGAGCTGCGCAGGTTGCGGTCATTGATGAAACCTGAAATAAGAATAGGATCCAGAGGAAGCAAACTCGCCCTCTGGCAGGCTAACTGGGCCAAATCGGCGCTTATAAAAAATTTCCCGGGGCTTTCCGCAGAAATAGTAGTCATCAAAACAAAGGGAGATAAAATACTTGATGTTCCTCTCGCAAAAGTCGGAGGCAAGGGACTCTTTGTAAAGGAAATCGAGGAAGCTCTTATAGACAAACGAATTGATATGGCTGTGCACAGCATGAAAGATATGCCGGCCGAACTTCTGGATGGTCTTTCAATAGGAGCAATTCCGGAACGTGAAAATTCCGGCGATGTTCTTATTTCCAAAAATAATATGTTGCTGTCACAGCTACCGGGAAAAGCGAGGATCGGCACAAGCAGCCTCCGCCGTCTTGCCCAGATCAGGCATATCAGGCCGGATATTGTCATATCACCTTTAAGGGGAAACCTGGACACAAGGATAAAAAAACTCGATTCAGATGAACTGGATGCCATAATACTTGCCGCAGCAGGAGTAAAAAGGCTCGGACTCGGGAATCTTATTACGGAATACCTCAACGAGGATATAATGCTTCCCGCGGTAGGCCAGGGAGCCCTTTGCATCGAAATACGAAAAGACGATTATAATATTGCGAAATTTGCAGATTCTCTGGATCATTCAATAACACGTTCCGTTGTAATGGGTGAACGGGCTTTTTTGAAAAAACTTGAAGGAGGCTGTCAAATCCCTATCGCGGGCCATGGAAAAGCGGAAAACAATATGCTTACGATAAGCGGACTTGTAGCCGATCCTGAAGGAAAGATTATTATCAAAGAGAAGTTGTCGGGACGGCTCGAGTCATCAGAAAGCATCGGGACGGCTCTTGCCGAAAAACTCCTTTTAAGAGGAGCGAAAAAATTGCTTGAGAACCTGACAGCTGCATAAAAAAACATTTTTTCACACTAAGACACAAAGACGCGAAGAATAACTATTAAAAACATTCAGATTTTCTTTGTGTTTTCCGTGCTCTTTGTGTGAGAATAATTCTTTTACAGGCTCATAAAACATAAGTTGCAGGGAAAATGGAAACCAACAAAAAAGGAAAAGTATATCTCGTAGGCGCAGGACCGGGAGATCCCGGACTTATCACCGTAAAAGGCAGGGAATGCATTGCACACGCGGATGTAATTATTTATGACTATCTTGCATCCCCTTCCCTCCTCAAAAACGCAAAAAAAGACTCCGAAATCATATACGTCGGAAAACAGGGAGGAGACCACACATTATCCCAGGAAGAGATTAACGCCCTTATCACGGAGAAGGCAAAAAAGGGGCTGATTGTGGCAAGGCTGAAAGGAGGAGATCCTTTCATCTTCGGACGTGGAGCCGAAGAGGCTGAAGTTTTAATAGAAAACGGGATTTCATTTGAAGTGGTTCCCGGCGTAACGTCTGCAATTGCAGCCCCGGCATACGCGGGAATTCCTCTGACCCACAGAATGTTCACCTCCACCGTAGCTTTCGTAACTGGTCATGAAGACCCGGAAAAAGCCGAATCGGGCATAAACTGGGAAGCGCTTGCCAAAGGAATCGGAACGATTGTTTTCCTGATGGGTGTAAAAAATCTTCCTAATATTGTAAAACAGCTCATGAATAACGGGTTATCTCCCGATACTCCGGTTGCTCTTGTGCGCTGGGGAACAACTTCAAAGCAGAGAAGCGTTTCGGGAACCATCGGGAATATAGTTGAGCTCGTCAAGATAGCCGGTCTTAAATCTCCTGCCATTATAATAGTGGGCAAAGTAGTAAAATTAAAGGAAAAGATGGACTGGTTCGAAAAAAGACCTCTTTTCGGAAAGCGGATCGCGGTCACCAGAGCAAGAGAGCAGGCAAGTGATCTGGTCAGCATGCTGTCCGCCCTTGGGGCGGAATGCCTCGAATTCCCTACGATAAAAGTTGAGCCCCCGGACGATTACAGTCCTCTCGACAAGGCAATCGAAAATCTTTCGGCATATGACTGGCTCATATTTACGAGTGTAAACGGGGTAGATTTCTTTTTTCAGCGTCTTTTTGCAAACGGCAGGGATATGCGCTCTTTCCATAAGATTAAAACAGCCGTTATCGGACCCGCAACATCCGACAGGCTGTTGGGTTACGGATTAAAAAGCGACATTATTCCGGAAAGCTACAGAGCCGAATCTGTTATCGATGCTTTCCGGAAAGAAAACCTTAAGGGGAAAAAGATACTCCTTCCGCGCGCTGAAGAAGCAAGAGCGATACTGCCCGAAGAACTCTTAAAAATGGGCGCTTCAGTGGATGAAATAACTGCTTACAGGACAAAGGCGGTAACCGATGAATCAGCCGGCCTGATTAAGGAGCTTA
>JAUPLM010000414.1 GCA_030836965.1 Thermodesulfobacteriota bacterium
CCGACGATACAGCCGGTGCTTCCTTTATATCCCGGAGGGGTTGCAGGGAAAGCTCGGTCCGGGTCAATTTTGCCCACCGCCCGAGAACCTCTTCGTCGAGATTACGTCCCATTATAAGTGTTCCCATTATCGGTCCCGAATATGCGCTCGTTATAACCGGGCGAGAAGCGAGGATGACACCGCCATTTCTGAGTGATATAATCCCCTTTTTATCGCTTTTGATACTCTCATGATTGGTAAGCAGGCTCCCGGCACGAATATGTTCCCCGATTTCCGCCGGAATCGGAATCCGCTTGGCTTCCCTGTGGTCATATCCTGATGAATATACCATTTCTCCTCTGCGGTTCAGGATGATAATCATATTTAACCCTAACTGGGCAAAAGTAGAATCGGTCATGTTCGATTTGATATATTTTTCATCCTTATTCTGAACAAAGGCATAAGTATCATCCCAGCCCGCGTAATCACCGGCAGTTGTGACAAGGGTTTAATATTCATAATCAATCATGTTAAGAGCCCGCTCAACATGATTTTTCATGCTGTTATTCTCAATAACATCGAAACCCTTCCACAGGATATTCGAGGTAAGGAAAAATAAAACGGCTATCAGACCGATGAAGGCTGCACAGACAATAAGGTATGTTTTTCTTGACAGGGTCATTTCCGATTCCTATGTGAGTTTTGAACCGAGTTACAGGGAATTCTCTGTAACTCCTCTGTGATCTTTCTACCCCGTACTCCCCTTTTACGCTTTATCCGGCCTGCAAAAATGCTGCCGGCATCCCGCTGTTGACGGGTATATAAAAGAATCAAATTTCATTTTTTCTGACGATACCATGCAGGAAATAAAAATTCAAAACATTCGCACCGCAGGCATCCGGATATTATATATCAAACAATCTGATGCGGTTAATATCAAAGGATGATTTTTCTTTCCGTCTGAAATTCAGGGCAAACTGTCAATGATTGAACATTGACAATACCGGCATGTGTTGTTAATATTTCATGCGCATAATTGAAATTACCAGCTTCAGGCGGAGGTGATTCCTCCTGCTGTTTCGGTTCTGAATGCCCAAAAGAAGATCAGGCCCTTTTTCTTTTTTAAAACTTTTTTAAAAGCGCCTTTCCTTAAAATTTAATTTGCTGAATCTATGAACAAAGAGCCTTGCAGTTTATTGAAGAGTGTCGTTATAAAAAACGAGCTTGGGCTCCATGCGAGAGCGGCCGCAAAGATCGCAAACCTTGCCGGGCGCGCTAAAGAAAAGATATGGCTTATAAAAAACGGCGAAAAAGTGGATGCATCAAGTATAATCGATATTCTTTCCCTCGGCTGTTCCATGGGAACCACTATAACGTTTGCCGCAGACAGCAAGACTGATCTCGAGCTGTTAAGAAACATAATAATGCTGGCTGAAGATGGATTTGGAGAATAATTTGAACACGCCTGATAATGAAACAAATGATGAGATAAAGCTCAGTGGTATAGGGGCTTCACCCGGCATCTGTATCGGGAAAGCATACCTTGTTGATAAAAAGGGCGTTGAGATGGTCGAGAAATATTTTATCAACAGAAAAAATCTGGACAGCGAGATAAAACGCTTCAAGGCCGCCGTAAAAAACGCCGTTACTGAGCTCAGATCAATAATAGATAATGTTCCGGATGAGGTACGCCGGCATACGGGTATTCTTGAGACCCATATCGCGCTCCTTAAAGATAAGATGCTTTACGACAAGACCATAGAAACCATAAAAAATGAAAAGGTCAATGCCGAATGGGCGCTGAAGAAGGTTGTAGATGACATCAAGGTGATGTTTCAGAACATATCCGACTCCTATCTCAAGGAGAGATCTGAAGATATTACCCATGTTTCAGACCGTATAATAAAATTTCTCATAGGGTCGGAAGATATCAGCATCGGTGAAATAGACAAGCGTGTGATTCTGGTGGCAAAAGACCTTTCGCCTGCCGATGCAAGCCAGATTCAGCTGGATAAGGTAATGGGTTTCATAACCGACCGGGGAGGAAAGGCTTCCCACACGAGCATAATAGCGCGCACCCTCGAAATTCCCGCTGTTTTCGGGGTTGGTAACGCAACAAAAACAATAAATAACGACGATATGATCATCATAGACGGAACGACGGGCGTCGTTATTATTCATCCATCCGAACAGACACTCGGTGAATACAAAAAGCTTAAAGCCAGACACGAAGAACATAAAGCGTATCTGTCGCGGGGAAGTCATCTAAAAGCAGAAACACTCGACGGATTGAGCCTGCAGGTCATGGGCAACATAGAGCTTCCCGAAGAGGTCGTATCCGTGCTGGATCATGGAGGCGACGGGATAGGTCTTTACAGGACCGAATTCCAGTATCTCTCCCGAAACGATTTCCCGGGTGAAGACGAACTGTTCGACAAATATAAGGATGTTGTTGAAGTAATGGCGCCCAGGCCTGTAACAATCCGCACGCTCGATATAAACGGAGACAAGGCGATCGATTCCTTGAACGGCACTGAAGAAATTAACCCCGCTCTGGGGCTTCGCGCCATAAGATATTGCCTTAAAAAGCCGGATATCTTCAAAACGCAGTTAAGAGCGATATTGAGAGCCGCGGCATTTGGAAACGTCAGGATACTTGTCCCCATGATATCGAGCATCGATGAAATCCGCGAAACAAAAAGACTTCTGATCGAGGCTGCGGATTCACTGGAAAAAGAAGGAAAAGCATATAATAAAAATATTGAATTCGGAATAATGATAGAAGTCCCGTCCGCGGTAATAATGGCTGACGTCATGGCGCTTGAAACCGATTTTTTCAGTATAGGCACTAATGACCTTATCCAGTATACCCTTGCAATCGACAGGGGAAACAGGGAGGTCGCGCACCTTTATCATCCGTTTCACCCTGCCATTCTGCGCATGATAAAGCATGTGACAGATGTCGGGAAGGAAAAAGGCATAAAAGTTTTCATGTGCGGTGAAATGGCAGGCGATCCTTTTAATGTCCCGATTCTGCTCGGCCTCGGCATGGATGAGCTGAGCATGAACCCCCAGTCGATTCCGGCTGTAAAGAACATGATAAGATCGCTTAAAGTTGAAGATGCAAGACGTTTTATAAAGGAAGCGCTGAAACAGACCACGACAATTGACGTGATAAAACTTGTCGAGGCTTCGTTCGGGGAGACGTTCGGACAGTGAAAATATGTTTCAAGTCGTTTAATTACTTCAAACGGACACGGCTATATTAATGATACGGTTGGAAGTCATATGTGAACGAATTTGAGATTTTTGGGAAACAGATTTTTAAAGAACTTAAG
>JAUPLM010000415.1 GCA_030836965.1 Thermodesulfobacteriota bacterium
CCGGAAGCTTCCGGATAATGGCCTGCTGTTTTTCATTCAATTCCATAACTGTAGTTTGGTCTCTGGTTTCTTGTTTATGGTCTATGTTTCGTGGTTCGTTGATCGATTCACGATCTGCTATCTAAAATTCACGCTCTTTCTTTGTTTCGGATTAATTTCACTCGAACCCTCAAATCCTTGAATCCTTGAACCCTTCTGTCCACCATTCACTGCTTTCTTCCATATCATTTTAAACTTAATTAATTCAACACATTTCTTAATAGTAACAGATGCCGGAAAAAATAATTTATCATGCTGAAATCCGGCATGACCCATGATCCGGCACCGGGTGCCGCGACGACTTTCCTCTGGAATATTTTATTCCGGGCATTTCTTTAAAAAATCTCCTTCCGTATTTCATGAGGCTTCCGGAAGTATATGCATTTTTCGGTTCATCAGCCTCCCTATTGTCAGGGCAGCTTAAACGGAAGCTGGAACCCCCCCAGAGGAGACTGTTTCTGAATTCCCGCGCCCTGTATCCCGGTCCACTGGGCTATCCGGTTTTCGACCTCATCGCCAAGGCTTTCAAATCCGCCGAGACTTCCCTTTGCTTCCTGAAGCGGACCGCTGACCTTCTCGGATATGGCAGCACGCAGCTTATTTTCAAACTGGGCGGCCTGATCCTTTAATATTGAGCCGACAGCATTTTTGAGTATATCATCAAGATTGGATGAAATCTGCATCTGATAATTATCCGTCGGCCCTTTAATCCTGGCATTCACCCCGACTGACGACACTCCCGATAGCGCCGAAGAAACTGCCCTGCCGATACCGGATTCAGCGTCGGTTCCTCCAGCCGAAATACGAACACCCTGCAGGTTTGCCGCCACGGTTGCATCAATAAAACCTTTTGCAAGCACCGCCTTAAGGTCAATATCCGCGTCTCCTTTTTCCAGCGTCAGAGGAAGAGATGAATCCTGTGAAATGCTCTCTGCCTTTATTTTATAATCGTCGAGCCGCAGATTGATGCTGTCTTTCGGTGAGTCCGGAGAAACCCGGTTTACTGCTCCGTCAAATCTTACAGACCGGACACCCGAAAGTTTTTCTCCTGAAAATGCGAACATTAGCGGTTGACCAAGAATATTCTGATCAGGTGTGATGTTTTTTACCGCCCCGGAAAAATCTCCCATGGGAAGCTGCACGGATACCTTTGCGACACGGATAAGAAAATCGGGTAAAGGCTCTTTTTCCTTGAAGCGCACATCACTTCCCTTAGCCCTTAAAGGTTTGACTACTTCGGCGTTTCCTTTCTTCTCGCCGGCTCTCTTAACAAGCGGCTCAAGCCTTGCCTTCCAGTAGAGTCCCCTGTCAACCCAGGCGGTTATCCCCGGCTCTATAAAAAAACGGCTCATGTTCGCCAGACCCTGCGTTGAAAATCCGTATTTTTCAGACAGCCGGCGGATATCATCCTGAGGCGCTTTCTCTATTTTAGCGATCTGATCTTTATAATTCGCAAGCGCTGTATTCAGTTCCTTCTGCGATTTCTGAAGCAAATCGAGGTCCGCCTGTATATCCCTGTACAGAGTCTGGGCATCTCCTGCTGAACCGAGAATGCCTCCGATATCCCCAATATTCTTCGACGACCCTTTTGCGCCTTTCAGCGCTTCGATTCGCTTCCGGTATCCGTCTATCTTTTCCTTTCCGGGAAGCCCCGCGATATTTTTACTCCACAACTCCTTTTTACCTTCAATATCCGCCCTGACGGATTGAATCAGCTGAATAGTTTGAAGGTTTTCCTTCGCGAGAATTTCCTTGATATCCGGCATCTTCGCCATGGAAAGGCCGGGGATGGAACTCTTTTTTTTCTCTTTCCCCTCTTTGTCACTCTTTTTTGATATGGCCCCTGATCTTATACGCTGCGTACCGAAGCGGACCTCCTCAACGCTCATCTCATTCACGATAACTTTCCTTCGCATCAACTGAAGGCTGTCGACGGTTCCTGCGATACGGCCTATTTCAACCGCGTTTCTCATCGGCTCATCGGGATCGGTAACCTGCAGGCCGAAAAGAGTAAGCCCTACCGGAAAGAGCGAGAGATCCGCCTTTTTAAGCTCGACTTTTGCGCCTACGATCTTCGTGCCGGTCTTTTCTATGATTCTTTTTACAACCGGGTCCACGATCAGAGCCCAGATAAGGCATATGGATATTATCACACCCAGAAATGCAACAAGTCCCTGCCATCGAATCCATCTCTTCATATATTGCCTCCCCATATAGGCCTTTGCATAAATCCTTAATTTACGTTTTACCGGGATATGGGCGCGCAAGCTATCCGCATGAACTTGAACAAGCCCTTCGTCAACGGCGGCATATCCGCTTCCATGGAATTAGTACAGCAGCAGTGGAGTTATTCTCACGAAGTCCTAATTCCTTTCCGCCTGTATGATTTTTATTACTCGCTCTGGGGCGTCCTGGAAGTTTCAGCATAATTTTCATGCGGTATGCATCCGCACCCATATCCCGGTAAAGCTAATATGAATTGTTCAAACCCCTCCCCATCCTGAAACAGCCTGGTATGCCGAATATATCCGGCTCGCGGTAATCATCTGCATTATACGGGTTTTCCGGACTTTTTCCAGAATATGCTCCCTGTATTGCCTTACGATATACATGCTGAAAATAAAAACAGGCACAAAAAGCGCTATGGAAACAAGAAGACTTCCCATTACTATCGAATTGTTGAAGCGTTCGATCCTCCAGAGAGTTGAATTATAAAGTATCGTCCAGAATCCTGTCAGGGAGTCGGCAGTGAGAAGACCCAGACCTATTTTATGAAAAACAGGATCAAGCAGAAAGGATATGCCTGAAAAAATACCGGTTCCGACGATAAATATTGAAATATTCACTCTCAGGATAAGCACCAGAAAAAGCACGACAAGATTATGGATGCTCAGTAGCGGCGTAAATCCGGCAATTAAAGAAAAACTGACCGCAAGACCTATCTGTGCGGGATCCGTTTCGGAATTTAAAGCTTTTAATATTTTGGCGATCGTCATTATCATGAGGGAACCTCCTTGGGAAGGGAATTTGGCTTTTAAAATAGGATAAACTCTGGTAAAAGTAAAGAACTATCACGGGCACAGGCAGCAAAGACTTTGAACTACTCATATTTGACGGCTTAAGAAAAAAGTCATTCCAGGGAAGACACAATAAATGAAGGGTCGTGCACCGGAAACAGGAAACCGGAAACAGGAAACTACCGCTCTTATCTGCAGTATCCAGAGATTTTCAATACATGACGGTCCCGGGATAAGGAGTACGGTTTTTTTCAAGGGATGCAATCTTCGCTGCCTATGGTGCCAGAACCCGGAAGCCATGAAATTTGAAAACGAGCTGGTTTTTTCAGAAGAAAGATGCATTTCATGCGGCGAGTGCGTTAAAGCATGCCCTAATTCAGCTATAAGCTTGAATGCCCGTGCCTCTATTAACCGCGAATCATGCAAAGGCCGGTTTTACTGCACTCTTGTATGCCCCTCGAAGGCGCTTGAACCTGCCGCGAGAGAATATTCCGTTGCGGAACTTGCGGCTGAGCTTATCAAAGACATTGATTACTATGGCCCCGAAGGCGGAGTTACATTGAGCGGCGGTGAGCCGATGCTTAAAATCTTATACATTAGAGAACTTCTCCCGGTTTTAAAGGAAAACAAGATGCATGTTGCGGTCGAAACATCGGGATATTTCGACTGGGAAAAAGCCGAACCACTTCTTAAAATGGTTGATCTCGTTCTTTTCGACATAAAAGCCGTAACACCCGCTCTTCACAAAAGACTTACAGGAAAGGATAACACGCAGATAAAAAACAACCTTGGAAACGTAATCAGGGCCGGGATCCAAAGGCAGATCAGAATGCCTGTTGTGCCAGGCATGAACGACAGTGATGACGAGCTTGAGGCCGTAGCGCTTTTTTTGAAAAACGCGGGCGAGCCTTCGATCCATCTGCTTCCTTATCACAGGATGTGGGAGAACAAGCTCAAAAAACTGCACGATACGATAAGTCCTCTTGACATTCCTTCACTCAGCGAAGAGGCGCTTGAAAAAAAAGCCGCAGTTTTCAGAAAGAAAGGAATTGAAGTGATATTTTAGGAGTCAGGTGTTCCGCCGTAAAGATTGGCGGACCTCCGGAAGGCGAGAGAGAAAGAACAGAGAGTTTCAATCGGATAACGATCTTTAACACCGGGAATCTTAGATTATGAATAATATATCAGAGAGAATTTCATCCTTAAAGTAGGAGATTGGGAATTCGGCAAGAAGCATTTGCCTTGAGCGCGCGAGACTGCTTACCGAGTTTTACAGGGATCACAGCCTGCCTGAAGATCCTGCTGTAATAAAAAGGGCAAAGGCCGTTTCATATATCCTGGAACGGATGCCGGTAATTATCTACCCGAAAGAGCTGATAACAGGCGCGATATCCTCAAAGAGAAATTCGGCAATGCTCTACCCGGAATTTTCAAGCCTTGCCATGCTGCCTGAGATCAGAATGATAGGCAAAAGAAAGACGAACGCGTTTCACATATCCGGAAAAGATATCGATCTGTTCGAGAAAAGCGTATTCCCCTACTGGGTCTCAAGGACGGTCGGGGCATACGCCATAAACGGGATAATTTCGAAGAGTTTCAGCGGAAGAATGATGCTCGGCCTTGGCGCCGTTTTTACACGGGTTTTCATGATGCTTCCGGGTTCGTTCAGGGGCTTTTTCTTCAGCCGGGTAAAAGTTGAACCTGAAAAAGTCGTTATAGGCATGAAAAACTTCGAGCCCTTCAGGCTCTTTTCACTCTATGGCGTATACGTCCTCACGGAATTCGCAGGTATTTCGCATATTACTCCTGATTATCGCCTCCTCGTTGAAAAAGGAATCACCGGGATCATCGAAGAAATAAACCTTAAGCTCGCAGGCGAAACGGTTGGAAAGAAAAGAGATTTTTACTCGGCCGCACTCATTGCTCTTTCAGGAGTTCTCCGGTTTGCGGAAAGATACGCAAAGGAAGCCGAAAGGCTTGCCGGTGGGGAAAAGGATCAGGCGCGAAAAGCCGAGCTTCTGAAAATAGCTGAAAACTGCAGAGCCGTTCCTTTGAATCCCCCTGTAAATTTCCATCAGGCTCTTCAGTCTATCTGGTTAACGCATTCCGCTCTCTACCAGGAGAATTATGACAATGCCATCTCTTTCGGAAGAATGGACCGGTATCTTTATCCTCTTTACAAAAAAGGAATCACATCTAAAGAAATAACCCCGGAAAGCGTGCGCGAACTTTTACAAAGCTTCTTTCTCAAGGTCTGCGAGTTCCTCCCGTTTTACCCCGGTAAATTCAATGAGTACTTCAGCGGCCTTCTAACCAGCCAGGGTTTATGTGTAGGCGGTGTTGATGAAGAAGGACGTGATGTGACGAATGAGCTCTCCGGCATCATTCTTGAATCCGTCGGTGATCTCGCAACTCCTCTTCCGAACCTTTATGCAAGGCTGCATGAAGAAACTCCTGAAGACTTCAGGAAAAGTGTCTATAATTCCGTTTCTTCAGGCTCGCCGCATCCGTCCATCTACAACGACAAGGTAATTATCTCTTCGCTGGTAAAAGCAGGCTGCTCCTTAAAGGATGCGAGAGATTACGCTCCCCTCGGATGTGTTGAACCGAATCCGCAGGGAAAGACCATGGGAGCAACCGATTCCGCTCTTGTTAATCTTCCGCTCTGTCTTGAACTTGCTTTGAACAACGGGAGATCTCTTCTGCTGAAAGAAAAAATAGGTCCCGAGACAGGCGATATAGGTAATTATACCTGCATGGACGATGTAGTTAACTCCTTCAGGCTGCAAACCGCATACATTGTAAGGATGATGGTTGACGGAACCAACCTTCTTGGAGAGACTCACAGGGATTGCTACCCGTCTCCTCTTCTTTCTTCATTTATTGACGGACCTGCTGAAAAAGGAATGGATATAACGGCAGGAGGCGCAAAGTACAATTTCACAGGAGTCCAGGGAGTCGGGGTTGCCGATGTTGC
>JAUPLM010000416.1 GCA_030836965.1 Thermodesulfobacteriota bacterium
CTCGAAAATAACAGGAAACACATAGGCAAGGTTTTTGATGTTCTCATCGAGGAGTCGCCTGAAAAAAATCTATATATTGGACGAACAAAATACCAGTCTCCTGATGTTGACGGCATTGTCTATGTTGCAGGAGAAGTTAAAGACGGTTCTTTTGCCAGGATAAAAATCTCAGATGCACTGGAATATGATCTTATTGGAGAAGCTGCATGAGAAATTTGAAGCGTGAAATTCTTACTATGGTCGAAAAAGACCTTAAAGAGATTGAAATTGCGCTTACAGATAATTTAAACCCATATCTGGATATTGTTTCTGATGTTGCAGGACATATTCTTTTTGCCGGAGGAAAAAGGCTGAGGCCTCTTCTGATGGTGCTTTCAGCAAGAATTTGCGGCTATAAAGGAGACTATGACAAGGTTTTTTCAACAATATTTGAATACCTTCATGCTGCAACTCTTTTGCATGACGATCTTGTTGACGGAGCCACAATAAGAAGAGGAAAGCCGGTTGCAAATTCAATATGGGGAAATTCGACAGCTGTTCTGGTCGGCGATTTTCTCCTTGCGCGGGGCCTATCCATTGCCGCTGCCACCGGAAAACCTAAAGTTATTAAAATAATAGCAGGAATTACAGAGAACATGTCCCAGGGAGAACTCCACCAACTTATGAGAAAAGGAGCTCTGGACCTTCCTGAAGAAGAGTATTTGGAGGTAATACGGCGCAAAACAGCCGTTTTATTCGAAGGCGCCTGCAGAATAAGTGCCTGCATATCAAATGCTTCAAAAAGAGAAGAAAGGGCCGTTTCCGGGTATGGATATAACATGGGCATGGCGTTTCAGATGGCAGATGATCTTCTGGACTATACACTTGATAACAGCGCTATCGGAAAAGAGGTTGGCGCCGATTTAAAAGAAGGAAAGATGACACTTCCGGTAATATACGCCCTGAAAGAAGCGGACCGGAATGACCGGCTCAGGATGGAAGCTATAATAAAAAATACAAATTTTTCGGTTCGCGATTTCAAATTACTTATAAAGCTTCTTGAAAAATACGGAGGAATTGCATACACGAAAGAGCGTGCGAAGAATCATGTTGAAAATGCAAAAAAAACTCTTCTTGTATTCAAACCTTCCAAAACAAGGAGAATACTTGAATATATAGCCGATTACGCTCTTTCAAGAAAAACATAGCCTGTTTTACAAATTGCCCTGGCATATGCAACTAAAGATAAACATTCCAAACATATTAACGATTATCAGAATCCTGCTGGTTCCTCTTTTTGTTATAGCCCTTATAAAGGATCTCTTCTTTTCCGCACTCCTTCTTTTTACGGTTGCAGGTTTAAGCGACGGACTTGACGGACTCATTGCAAGATATTTCAACCAGCGCACAGTGCTCGGGGCCTATCTTGACCCGATTGCCGACAAACTCCTTATTATTTCAGCATTTGCAAGCCTTGCGGTTTTAAAAATTATTCCAGGGTGGCTGACGGTTATCGTAATAAGCCGTGATGTGCTCATACTACTCGGGATAGCCGTTTTTTCCATAAATGATATAACTGTTGACATCAAACCGAGCTTTGTCAGCAAATGCACCACTGTAGCACAGATTTCAACCGTTATATTTATTCTTTTAAACCCGGAGATTTCGGGTGCGGCATTGATTAAGAGCAACCTTTACTGGATGTCAGCAGGCCTTTCGATACTATCCGGTTTTCACTATATTTATATAGGCATGAACATTCTTCAGTCGGCTTCATTAAACAATCAGAAACAGAAATAAAGAGTTCATTTCCCTTGACATGAAAATACAGAGGTGTTAATTTTTTTTATGTGAAGGCGCGTAGCTCAGGGGGAGAGCGCTACCCTGACACGGTAGAAGTCGTTGGTTCAAATCCAATCGCGCCTACCAATGTAATTAAAGGGTTACAGTTTTTACTGTAACCCTTTTTTCGTTAAGTTTAGGCCGGACTTCTTTTTCAGTACTTTTAATCCAAACGGACAGACTGAAGAGCATATTCCGCAGTTATGACCCTTGTGGTACTGAAAATAGCGCTCCTTTTTCCACCGGTCACAGGCATGGACATCCATAAGTTCTTCACGAGGTATTCCCGGGTACCACGCACTTCCCTTCAATGCCTTTGCAGGGCAGGCTTCTACGCAGCGCATGCAACGACCACAGAAGTTTCTTTCTATTGTTGGCCCGCAAGGGATTTCAATGTCGGTGAAAACGGTTCCCAATCGAATCCATGGTCCAACCAGACGCGTGATAAGCTGGCAATTACGACCTACCCAGCCTAACCCTGCCCTTGTTGCTGCAGTTTTGTGGGGAAAGTCACCTTTGATATTTACCGTATCGCTCCGCTCCGATGCCGCCAGCGGTTTGGAACGAAACCCTCTGCGTTTGATTTCGGCGGTTAATGCTACTGATTGTTCATTGATACGGTTGTTCACTCCGGCATACTCGTCAGCGTATGCCTGGTTAGGTCCTTTCCGGATGCCAGCCATGATTTGAGGGTTCATTCGTACAGCCCATGAAATAGCGAACGGAAATCTTTCTCCTGATTCATCCCGCGGTGTGGAAAAATCATGAAGATCTGCCGCGCCCCACAGAGTAATATCATGAATTTCCATCCACGAATGGATCCATACAGGGATAATCAGCGGCGGATCAGACACTTAATACCTCATATCATTTAATTATTTATCGTACATAAGCACTATTATATGCAATATTTAATACCCGGTCCTATAAAGCTGTGCTTCGGAATGTAGAGTATTTACTCCGATATTTATATAAAAGCAATCAGGTTCCATTTAAAGCCTTCGGTGGAATAAAAGGTGGTGTTTTGTTGAAGATATTATCTGAGACACACTTTACATCTGAAGTTTACAATCTGAAGCGCTTATGATATCCTGATAAAATATAATAATACATGAAAGAGATAAGTTTCCGGAGGCTTGAAAAATAATTATTTTTCTGACAAAGTGTATATTGAATATGCGTATAATTTATAGACTGCTATTATTACTTCTTTCCATTTTTCTTCTTTCCGTTAATATGAGCGCCGGATCATCTGAACAATCCAATCTCTTTTATCCGAATTTTATAACAATTCCTTCAGGCCCGGTGACATTCTGCGGGGAACGGGTTCCTCTTGAAATCCAGGATGTAAAAGAGCGTTTCGAAAGGGAGATGCTTATCTCCGCAGGGGACCGCACACAGGCCTATTTGTGGCTCAAGCGTTCACGCCGCTATTTGCCTTATATCGAACAGGCGCTTAAAGAAAACGGCATGCCTGACGATCTGAAATACATAATTGTTGCGGAAAGCGCCCTGAAACCGAATGCGGTATCGAATAAAGGGGCTGTCGGTTACTGGCAGTTTATTTATGAAACCGGAAAGAATTACGGACTTACCGTAAACGGAAATAAAGATGAACGGCGTAATTTTTTCACTTCGACCCAGGCTGCTTTGAGCTATTTAAAAAACCTTTACGGCATGCTGAGTTCATGGACACTAGCTGCTGCTGCATATAATATGGGAGAAGATGGTCTTCTTGCCGAAATTCATGAACAGGAAACAATGGATTTCTACAAACTTTTTCTTCCCAATGAAACCCAGCGATATCTTTTCAGAATTATTGCAATAAAACTTATCATGCAGGATCCTGCCCGATATGGAATCAAACTAACAGATAAAGACTACTACCCGCCGATAGCCTCTGACAGGATTACGCTTGATTGCACAAAGGAAGTTCCCGTAAAGCTCATAGCAAAGGCGGCAAAAACTTCCTTCAAAGAGATCAAGGATCTTAATCCTGAAATAAGAGGATACTTCCTTCTGAAGGGAAATCATTCAATCCTTATTCCGAAAGGGGCGTCGGAGGGTTTTGCGGACAGATATGAAAAGCTTATCAAGAATTTCTTCCTCGATCAGGGTAAGCATGTATATGTTGTGAAAAAAGGGGACACTCTTTATTCAATTGCCAAGATGTTTGATATACCTGTCCTGTCAATTTCCATCTGGAACAAGCTCGACAAAAA
>JAUPLM010000417.1 GCA_030836965.1 Thermodesulfobacteriota bacterium
AAATAATCCGCAATCTTTCCCGCCGCGCCGGTTTTCAGATTCATGATGAAGCCTCCACTCGCATACCGTCTGACGTGTTCTGCGGCGGATTCAACAGATACCGGTCTCCGGATTTAAGTCCGGAAAGGATTTCCAGAGATTTGCCGAAGGACTTGCCTGTCCGTACAAGCCTGAAGCGCGCTTTTTTTTCACCATCAACGATAAAGAGACCTGTCAACTGCCCCTGATAAACCAGCGCGGAAGAGGGCACGGATAATACGCTTATCTCTCCCGAAGGTAATCTAACGCGGGCGTACATTCCGGAATGAATGTTTTCATCCGCCGGCAAGGAAACCTTAATCAGGAAAGAACGTGTTTTTGCATCCGCTGCCGGAGCTATTGCGGTGATCTTTCCTTCAAGTAAAAGATCATTTGAAGCAGGAACGGTTATACCGACTTTCTTTCCGATGCCGGCATTCTTTACATGTGCTTCGGGAATAACCAGCTCAATATAGCTGCCTTCAGTTCCTTCAATCCCCAGAAGAGGCATTCCTGGAGATGCGAGATCTCCCGGCTCCGCCATTTTTGCAGTGATATACCCGTTATAAGGGGCATATATCGCGGAATCCCTGTTAAATGATTTCGCGTACGATAAAGCGGCTTCCGCCTGCTTAACCCGATGACCTGCCGCCTGAACCATTGCTTCAGCCTGTGAGAGAGCCGCTTCAGCCTGACTGTTCCTTGCCTCTGCTTCTTCAAATTCCTGCCTGCTTGCCGACTCTTCTTTTAAAAGACTCTGATAACGCCGGTATGTAGCGCCCGCAAGCTTTGCCCCCGCCCTGGCTGAATCGGCTCCTGAGCGAGCTGCTGTGTGCGCTCTGACTGCTTCCGCAGCAGCCTCTTCAGCCTGCTGTAATTGCGCCCCGACCTGGCTGTTATCAAGAAGAACCAGAATTTCCCCTTTTTTTACAAAATCACCTTCTCCGGCATTTATTGCCTTTACCGCCGCCATCAGCTTGCTTGACAGGGTGCTGGACGTTATCGCACGGACTGTTCCCATCGCTTCAAAGATAAGCGGCTGCTTTTCAATCCGCGCTTCAGAAACCTGAGTATTTATTACTCCTGACATTTCCTTTTTTGAGTTGCCGGGTTCTATTTCCCCGCCACAGCCTGAAAAGGCGATGACCAATAAAAATATTATGATATTTGACGCTCTTCTTTGAAGCATTTCGGATTCCCCTTACTGTAAAATCTCATTTATGGTTCCTGCGGCAAGAGCAAGCTGGATTGAGGCGGTATTGTAATCGTGCAGCGCCTTCAGGTTGCCGGTGCGGGCTTGTTTAAGGGCTGCTTCGGCATCCAGAAGAGAGACGATTGCGTATAAACCGTTTTCATACCTTTTCCGGACAATACGGAGGTTTTCTTCAGCCTGGACAACGGATTCCTGCGAAGTCTTTATGCGTTTACGGGAACTCAGGGCATGGTAGAATGCCTGGCGAACCTGAATATCTATTCCAAGCTCGAGCTCCTGCCTGATTGCCTGAATTCTGCGGAGAGAGGCGCGCGCTTCCTTTGTTTTGCCGGATATACGTTCCCCGCTGAACAAATTCAGCTTCATCATTGCTCCAACCATGTAGTTGTCCGCGGTATCGCTGAAATCCTCAGAGTTGATTTCATAATTGCCGACCAGGTGAAGTGTCGGCAAATGTCCCGCCAGTGACTTGTCGATTTCTTCTTTGGCCATCAACTCCCGGGTAAGCAATTGCTTTAAATCTTTCCGGTTTGCGAGCGCTTTTTTAGTCCACTTTTCCACCGGCTCTTCTATTTCTTCTCCCTGCTCAAGTCGCGTCGATGTCCTGAATGGAGAACCGGCCGGAATTCCCATGGCGTTACAGAGCATTGCTTTTGCAACTATCAGGTTGCTTTCCGCCGAAAAGAGTTCCTGTTCCAGTTCCGAAACCCTGACCTGCGCCCGGAGCAGGTCACTTTTAACTACGAAACCATTTTCATATCTTGATCGCACCATGTCCGAATGAGATCCGGCTGTTTCGAGCACCTGCCGGATCAGGTTGAGATTCTCTTCTGCGATAAGAAACCCGAGATAAGCCATGCCGGTCTGGGCGATTATCTCCTCACGGGTTCTCTGAAGCATCAGCTGCGATGCCTGACTTTCAGATTCCGCCTGCTTTAAGCTTATCCATGTTTGTCCACCGTCAAAGAGAGTCCAGTCCAAAGTTACGCTTGTAATAAAATTATTCATTACATCGGGATCATTCAGTCTGGCCGGATCAAAGTCGGATTGAGCTATTTTTTCCTGGTTCAGCTTCGTCCCGAATGCCCACATTGGATTGGTTGTTCTGCCGTAGGTTTCATTCAGATAAATCTGAGGAAGGAGCCCGGAACGGGCCTGAGTTATACGCGCATCGGATTCATCCGTCTGAAAAGATGCTGCCTTTGCCCTGGGGTTGCTTTCAAGGGCTTTTTTTATCGCATCAGAAAGAGAAAGAAGGTCTTGACTCTCTTCTTTCTCCGACGGAAAAGCAAAACCGGAATAGAAAAAAACTGAAAAGAGCATACTGGCCAGACAGATTTTGACTGTAAACGACTTCATTCTTCTTCTCCATGCAGTTTTTTTCATGCAAGAAGGTTTAAGACCCTTGTATAAAACCCATTTCCGGATGGAAACTAGTGAATATTTCTAAATATCGCAAGCATGTTCGGATGATGAATTTCTTCAGTCTTATCCATGGTGTGGCACAGCTTGCAGTTTTTATTTGCTCCTATAGGGTAAGCGTTTTTCTGGTATTGTAGGGGCTGGAAATTATCCCTGTTGTTTCCGAATATATTCGTTGCAGGATATTCCGCATGAGAAATTCCATGACATGCCGGACACATTATCCCGACTTCATCCGAACGCGAGCTGTAGAGTGATCTTTTATCCTTTGTCCAGACATTTGGCGGCGACTGATCCGTATCAGGAGGATTGAAACCGGTATGGCAATTCAAACAGTCGGGCTGGTTTACCCATGCTTTTCTCGGTTCAATCTGTTTTACATTATCTACAGCTCTCGGCCTGAGATGTTTCATGAGCCTTTCCGCCTCACCTTTGCCCTCTTTTCTTTCAGAGACAAGGAGGCTTAAGGCATGATCCTCCATTTTTCCATGACAGTTTGTACAATCAAGGCCTATTCTGCTGTGAATGCCCCTGTAGCTTTTTGTGAATCCGGATGACGGATGACAGTTGCTGCACGGATCAGGATCATCAGCAGCGATATAATTTGCATGGAAACCATGTATGGCAGCTGAAAGATTTAAATGTTTTGATTTTTCCCCGGTCCCCGTCTGCTCTCCCGCATGGCAGTTCGAACACATCCTGGGATTACCTTTTCCAGACAGGGATTCAAGATTGGTACGGTTTAACCGGTCATGGGTCTTTAAAATATCAAGCGATGTTTCGTCAGAAAGACCGGTTATGTTCTTTATACCCCAGTTTCCGCCATGGCAGTTCCGGCAACCCATTTCCGTAGATACCGGCACAGATACTCCTGTTGAGCAAAGCAGCTCTCCCGTTCCGGTATCCCTTGCTTCGACATAAACAACCGGAAACGGCACAAAGGAGCCATCATCCCTGTAAGGTATGACCGGAAGATCGACAGCTGAAAAAGCCATAAGACTTTCATCAAAAACCATGTCGCCGGTTGTTTTCCTGCCGGAAAATCCTTCATTATCATTTATACGTCGGCCATAAAAAGATTTGGAATATTGCCAGAAATCGGAATTTGAGGAGGGTGTATTGAACCCTTCTTCGATCCGGTAAGAGATGCGCAGGTTTCCTGTAACAATTTCAGGTGTTTTTCCCCTCTTAATGAGTTGGGCATAGATTGTATTTCCTGGCTGTGAAATACTGAAAAACTGGTTGTTGTCGGATATGAAATGCATTCCTTTCCCGCTCCATGCAAGCAGAACATATTTATTTTTCGCGGGATCGAAGAGGGGGATTTTGGGTTCTGTGGGGGTGATGGAATATTCTGAACGCAGTTCTTCTTTCTTGCCGTTAAGCTCGTTTACCAAATACGCGGCAAGAGCCTTTTTTTCTGCATTGGTTCCGGGAAAAGGCGGCATAAATTCATTTACTTTACCCATGCCGTTTAACATAGACTCCATGCCGTATTGCGAATATTTTCCTGTCGCAGCCTTGATATCATTCATAAAACCGCCTGCGGAATGACAGGAAATGCACATGAGCCTGAATATTTCACGCCCGGACCGGACCTGGTTTTGTTCATCGATCTTTTTAGTGAGAACCCACCTCGAAGTTTTTAATATCCCGTTATTGATCATGAAATCCATATCTTTTTCGGAAACGGAATTGGAATAAATACTCCCGTATATTATGTAAGGCCTCCTGCCCGCCTCCCTGATCCATTCAAAAGAACCTATGTATAAAATACCCATGACAAAAAGAGATATGGTTACCCCTTTTTTAACTGAATCGGACATCCGGATTGACATAAATATTCCAGAAATAAAAATAAGCGGGGATATAATAAGGAATATTTTGACAAGAGGCGGTATTTCCGGTGAGAGTTTTAAAATCATCAGTTTTTGAGGTCCGGGAAGTGAGGAAACATACCACCATGCCGAAGCAAGCAAAAACAGAAACGGAATAAGGAGCCACCTTGCACAGTATTTTTCCAGGGAATTTCTCAAGGTTTTTTCTTTTACGACAGAGGAAGTTATAAATCCGAAAAGCCCCGCAAGCATGAAAGCCATGAATGTTCTGAAAAAAAGAGACGGCCAGAAAGAGGGATTGAAAAAACCGTCCCAGAAGTTTCCGCTTGAAAGCCACTTTCCGGGAGTCAGCATAAAAGAAATTATGCCGTTTATTACAAAAAGAGAGAGCCAGCCGAAACCAAAATAGAGCCAGCCGATTCTAAGATGATCCTGTTTGTTCATTTTTCCGAAGGTGTAAAAATAGATAAAAAGCGAGACTATCTCTACAAGGAAAAAAACCCATTCAGTTGCCCAGCCGAAAACAAAATTATGCACGAGAATTGAAGTTGCGGCAGGATTCAATAAAGAGATTGCAAACCATATTCCGACACCTGTTATGGCTCCGAAAACCATTGTTACAAGAAGAAAGAATTTTGTATGCCTTCTCGTATATTCCAGAATATCGGCTGAATTTTCCCTGTATCCCTTCATTTCCGTAAGCACCAGGAAGAGGCCCCCTCCTACGGCAAAATGGGCTACGTAAACATGAATCACGGCAATAATGGCGATCAGGGTTCCGCCTCCAAAAAAACCGAGATCCCATACAGGATAATTTACGATATAGTTATCAAGCATTATTAAACCAAATCCAACAGCTCCGAAAAAGAGCTTTTTTATCACTACTCCCCTTGCCGGGGCGGGCATAACGACCCTGAGAATACAGTAGCCGGGAGTCGGGAGCCGAAATAACTACGGCATTGATCTTATTCTGTATTCTGACTTCTGTAATCTCATATAAAGGGCACAAAGATCTCGAAGAAACAAAAAACAAATGAAATTATTATGTTTTTATCGAATGAACGCATTTTATCATATAAATTACAGCTGCAATCCCGATTATCAGGGAAGCAAAGAACACTATCATAGGTGAATACTGGTAAATAACTTTCAGTTTTTCTATGGAAAAATAAGGTTTGAGAAAGGCTGTCCTGACCATATCCCTCATTATTACCATGAAAAACACGGTGACTAACACTGAAAATGCTGCTGGCCGGACCTTGTTTTTATAACCGAATATCAGGGAAAGGCCGGCAGCAATCAAACCTGCCAGAAAGACCATTGTGCCTGTAGTGTCTTTTCCCATGAAAAGAAGCATAATATCTTTCGGCAGGCTTATGAAAAACCATATTCCTGCTAAAACCTGAAAAAGCGTGGCATAGAAAAATATTTTCATCCCGGTTTTTACATTCAAATCAGCATCTGCCGAACCGCTTTTCTTTTTTTTCTGCCATGTTATCGCTATAAACAGGCCGCTTATTGCAACAGACGCTGTTACAAAGTGAATAAAACGGGGAAGCAGTGTCGGCTCAGACAGGTTTAATACGGTTCCGGAGGGTCTATCAAAATACTGTGTCCATGAAGCGGGGAAGAGCATCATGGTCATGTTGTTCGTATAGAAAAAAGCTGTGATTGTAAGAAGCAGAACAGTCAGGCCGATAAAATACACACGGGCGAATGCGAGTTCCTCGAATTTGAATTTGTAAATATATGCGCTGTAATATGCAATAATAAGAATAAAAATTACGGAGATCCAGAAAACCGCCATCAATATGGAACTCGTATAAAAAAAGTTTCCGTAAAGAACCTGCAGAAACAGCAGGGGTGCCACCCCGAAGTTAATGGTAAAAGCTATTACAAAGGTTGTTTTTTCGGATATCTCTTTTTGGAGCGAAATCGTGCTGCGTTCCGGGAACCTGTTCAATCCGCTGAAAAAAGCTATGATCGCTGACCCGAGCATTATATTCATTAAGAGAATGTGGGCCATGAAGGTTATAATCAGCAGTACTTTGAACCATACCCAGTGAACAGGGATAGTATCCGGTGACGGGATAAGCGCCGCTATGTCCATATGATAAAAACCTTCATTGTGGTACCCGGCTCATTTTTTCGCTAAGTATTTCATTTACAATATTTTTTATCATGAACCTGTTTATGATACCATCAGAATAAATCTTTACTACCGAATCATCATTTTTTAGAGGCAATAAAAAATATCGTGCTTTTACGGGATCTATCGCTCCGAGCGCCCATGCTGAAAGGCCGCGAAGCATCACATCGCCGGACTCAAGGAAGGAAATAAGGAGAACGAAGGAATCCCTCACAAGATGAGGCTTTGCTATCGCTATTCTTCCTATTCCCCAGATAACTCCCTGCTGAAGAACTTCGTTTTCCAGATAGTTTCCGTCTATATTTATATAAGATATAAGGATGCGGTTGTATTCTTCACCCAGCCGCATATTTCTTGCAATAATCTCTCCCATTGCTTCGGGAGAGCCCCATCCGATTCCACCCGATTCGTCGTTTAAATTCCACATGAGGCGGCGCATGACGACACGCGCGGATTCAATATCAGCATCAGCAAGAGAAGAAACAACATCTCCCATTGCTGTGACGGCACGCCATTTAATCAGTTCATCTATATTATACAGACATGAAAAAAGATGATTTACAACCTGCCTTCCTGGAAACCGCCGGATTTCGGAAAGCCGTTCATGAAAATCTTTTCCGGAGAGAATTTCAAAGATCTTGCTTTTTAATCTCCTTCCTCCGATTCTGTCGGTATCCATGCTTTATATCAATATTCCATTTATACCCGGCAGGGGTAATGGGCTATGGCATTCCGCAAGAATGCGATTCAAACTTAGCCAACGGCAGCAAATTCACTCCCATGAAATCCGGGCAGCCCCAGTGGATATACACCCACGAAGCCATGATTTTGTCTTTGCCTGTCTCTCTTTGTTGACAATCAGGGGGTGTTGATATGATTCCTTAAAAATCTCTTACGGAATGCCATAGCCCATTACCCCTGCCAAACTTAATCGGATTACTTTCCATCCCAGGAAATGCAATCAGAAGGACAGTTCTTAATAGCTTCATCAACCTCTTTTTCAGGATAGGCCGGGAGCTCGGTAATTTCAATATATCCGGCGCTGCTCAATTTGAAAACAGAGGGAGCAACCTCTATGCAGATGCCGCAAAGTATGCAGTCGCCAAGTTCAACAACCGGTGTTTTCATTCGCTGTTTTTATCCTGTTATTGCTTTTCCCGTCTTTTTTCCCAGCTCGATGCAGGCTTCCATGGATTGATCATCCGGCACATATTGAACTTTTACACCCGGATCAATGATTTCGATACCCATAGATTCCAGTTCGGTTTTAATAAGATTCACCGATTCTCCGCTCCATCCGTACGAGCCGAAGGCAGCCCCGATTTTATTTTTCGGCTTAAGGCCTTTCATATATGTCAGAAAATCGCTGACAGTCGGAAACAGGCCGTTATTCAATGTGGGAGAACCGACTATGATCGCCTTTGCATCCAAAACCTCGGTCATTATATCGCTGCGGTTCCATTTTCTAAGATGCATCGGTTTTGCTTCTACTCCATGCTCACTCAGGCCTGCAACAATCGCTTCAGCCATCTTTTCGGTGCTGTGCCACATGGTATCATATATGACTACGGCCTTATTCTTTGCCTCCTGTCTGCTCCAATTAATATAAGCATTGATTATTTTTCCGGGATCTTTGCGCCATAATACACCGTGATCGGGGCATATCATATTAAATTCGAGTTTGAGGTTAGTTACCTGTTCAACCAGTTTTAAAATAAGCGGCGAATAGAGCAGAAGAATGTTTGCAAAATATTTTTTTGCGTGGGGCATTACGGCTTCACCTATCATGTCATCGAACTTTTCCTGTCCTGCATAATGCTGGCCGAAAGCGTCGCTTGAAAAAAGAATTTTGTCTTCTTTAAGATAGGAGAACATGCTGTCCGGCCAGTGAAGCATTCTTGTTTCGAGAAAAGTTATAGTTCTGCTTCCAAGACTAAGCTCTTCGCCGTTTTCAACCGGGTGATAATTCCATTTCTGCCTGAAATGGCGGGAAAGATTTTTTTGGCCCATTTTCGAACAGAAGAGAGGCTTCTCTTCACCGATTTTGTGCATTACACGGGGCAGGCCGCCGGAATGGTCCATTTCTGTATGATTGCTGACGACATAGTCGATTTTTTTGGGATCTATTATTTTCGATATATTGTCGATGAGCTGATCGGCAAAATCGGCTTTAACAGTGTCTATCAGGACTGTTTTTTTGTCCAGAATCAGAAAAGCATTGTAGCTTGTTCCATGGTCGGTTGTATATCCATGAAAGTCTCTGATGTTCCAGTCATTGACTCCGACATCATAAATGTCTTTTGCTATCTTTACCGGTTTCATTTCTCTTTCCTGAAAATATTTTATTGATGGTTCCGGGCTCCCTTTTCACGATCAGGGTCGGAGATAAAATCAACTCAAGTCCCGGAATTTATGATTTACCCGTTTATCATATCTTCCAAATTTATTCTTTTTCAAAATCATCTTTTGGAGCACCGCAAACCGGGCATTCCCAAGTATCCGGAAGGTCTTCAAATTTTGTGCCCGGATCTATACCGTTATCGGGGTCGCCTGCTGCGGGATCATAAACGTATCCGCATACCTTACATATGTACCTGTCCATCATAACCTCCTTGTTTTAACTTTTTTAAGTTTAGAGTTTATCTCTCAGTTCAATTATTTTATTTTCTATATCATCGCGAACGTTTCTCATGAATTCGATTGATTTACCGGCAGGATCAGGAAGATCCCATGTTTCGGTTCCGGCTCCCGGCACAAATGGGCATTCTTCCCCGCAACCCATGGTTATAATAATATCAGGTTTTTCTTTTGAAATTGCCTGCTCTATTGATTTGGGTTTGCGAAAGCCCATATCTATCCCTTTTTCCTGCATAACTTCAACCATAAGCGGGTTTATTGCATCGGCAGGAGCGCTCCCGCCGTTTAAAGCATCTATTTTGTCTCCCGCAATATATCGGGCGAACGCGCTTGCAATCTGGCTTCTGCATGCGTTTTCCCTGCAGGCAAACAGGATTTTTTTTCTTCCGATATAGGGCTTTAATAGATTACCTGCGGCTTCCCTGATATCTTCTCCAACAGAAGAATGCTTTTCCATGTCGCCGCGAGTTTCTATCTTCCTGTATGTCAAACTTCCTTCGAAACTGGCGCCGACAGCATCAAAAAAATATTTGGCGGTAAGCTTCATGCCTTCAAACAGATTTGCTCCTTTTGTTGCTCCAAGGGCAAGAAGAAAACCACGTCTGTTTTTACGGCCGGGATCAGTAAGATTCAGCCTGTATTTGCGTGCCCATAATGTCTGGCACCGGTCTATCAGAGCCTTTGTCTGTGCCGGAGCATTGTAAAAAAAAATGGGGGTTGCAAGAACAACGATATCCGCCTCGCGAAAAAGAGGATAAATTTCATTCATATCGTCGTCTATGGGACAGGTCCCTTTCTTTTCGCACACGCTGTATTCCATGCAGGGAATGATATTTTTTTTGGCAATCTCAATTATATCTGTACTGACACCTGCTTTTTCAACTTCGTTCATGAAAGATGAAAGAAGAAACTCTGTATTTCCTTTTTTTCTGGGACTACCCATCAGACCGAGCACCAGCATTATTAAATCTCCCTATTTTACATGACAGCTCTTGCAGGTTACAGGGCCGGTTTTTAATCCGGCATTTGTTTTTTCACGGTGGCACTTCTGGCAGTTGTTCATGATTTTTTTCTTTTCCAGTTTCCCCTCATCTTTAAGCTTCTGGATAATTCCTGCCGTCTGGGGAAAAAGGCTGTGGCACAGGTTGCAGTCGACGAGAACTTTTTGATGGAGATGATGCTTCATCGGAACATTTCCTGTTGTCCCGCCGGGAATAATAATCTCCTTTGCTCCCTTATTCTGCGCCCATAAAAGAGTTGAAAAAAGAAGAACAGCTGCCGCAAACAGGATCAAAGTCGCTGTTTTGTGCATAATCAAATCCTTAAAATTAATATGCTTCATCATATAAAAGATCTTTTTAAGTCACTTTTCCTTAGAAAAGATTATATGTCCAGGCCTGGTATGAAATCACGGCCGCTATGAAAATAATAAATACAACCAGCATAA